>CACZPR010000055.1 GCA_902783155.1 uncultured Spirochaetaceae bacterium | reverse complement strand
GGCCGACGCTCTATCCAATTGAGCTAATCTCCCGCTTACCATTTTTAGATGGTAGACACAAGATATATTTTTAATTCCAAATTGTCAACAAGAGGAAAATCAAGTGGACCCAATAATTTTGGCATCATCCTCGCCACGCAGACAGGAAATCCTTAGACTTCTGAACATCCCTTTCGCGGTCAACCCCGCAAACATTGATGAGAAATACCCGGAGGATTTGCCCCTGGAAAATGTGGCGGAATACCTGGCAAACGAAAAGGTCAAGGCAATCATAAAATCCGCGCCGGAGGGACAGACTGTTCCATGGGTTCTGGGAGCGGACACCGTAATAGTTTTCAACGGAAAAATCTACGGTAAACCATCGTCCAGAGATGAGGCGGCAGATTTCATAAGGCAGTTCCAGGGAAACACGCACAGGGTCATAACGGGGATTGCCCTTTACAACAGCGTGGACAAAAAAATTGTCAGCCGTTCAAGCGTGAACCTTGTGACGTTAAACAAAATGAGCGACAGGGAGATTGACTGGTATCTTGATTCCGACGAATGGCACGACGCAGCCGGAGCATACAAGATTCAGGGACTGGCCTCATGTTTCATATCAAAAATTGAAGGCAGCGAATCCAGCGTCATGGGCTTGCCTATATTTGATGTTTATGATATGCTTAAGTCGCAAAATTATTCTATAATCGAATAGTATTGCCGGACAGAAAGCCAGATTTTTTTGGTGGACTGTTACGAAATCTTCCGGATCCGCATGGTCGGGTCACGAGTAAAAGGTCAGGTAGGAAAGCCGGTCAAAAATGGCAGAGGTTTTCCGGTGAAGGAGTTAAGCATGGCAGTAGTTACCATGAAAAGTCTCCTGGAGTCTGGAGTTCACTTCGGACATCAGGTGAAGCGTTGGGACCCGCGCATGAAGAAGTACATCTTCGCAGAGCGCAACGGTATTCACATCATCGATTTGCAGAAGACAATCACAGCAATCAAGGAAAGCTATGAGGAAATCCGCAAGGTTGCATCTTCTGGTAAATCAGTTCTTTTTGTAGGAACAAAGAAACAGGCACAGCAGGCAGTACAGAAGGAAGCAGAACGCTGCGGCATGTACTATGTAAACAACCGCTGGCTTGGTGGAACACTCACAAACTTTGCAACAATCAAAAAATCACTTCTCCGTCTCAAGAAAATTGAAAAGATGGAAGTTGACGGAACCTTCTCCAACCTCACAAAGAAAGAGGTCGCAGGTCTTCTGAAGGAAAAGGAAAAGCTCCAGAAGAACTACGGTGGAATCAAGGAAATGAAGGAGCTTCCGGGAGCCATCTTCGTTATCGATACACACAAAGAGCAGATTGCAGTTAAGGAAGCCCACCGCATGGGTATCCCTATTGTCGCAATCGTTGACACAAACTGCAACCCAGAGGGAATCGACTTCCCAATTCCTGGAAACGACGACGCAATCCGCGCAATCAGCCTTTTCACATCAATCATCGCAAACGCGGTCATCGAGGCCGACAACGAGCAGGGACTCAAGATTATTGAGACACTCGGAGACGAGGACGATGTGACAACTGACGCATCAACAAAGAGCGAAGACGAGGAAATCGTTGACTACTCAAACTACACACCCACCGAAGTTAAGGAAGAGGATGTGGAGGCCGACAGGAAGGACGAGCAGGACTTCATCGACGAGGACAAGGTTTATTCAGGCAAATAAGCCCCTCACAACGCTGGTCGATTTTGATTGGCCGGCGTTTTCTTAAATTTAAATTTTTGGAGTAAATAAATGGCTATTACAGCTTCACAGGTAAAGGAACTGCGCGAGGCAACCGGCGCTGGTATGTTGGACTGCAAAAAAGCTTTGATGGAGACCGACGGAAATTTTGACGAGGCCGCAAAGCTGCTGAAGGAAAAGGGCCTGGCTGCTGTCGCAAAGCGTGCCGAAAGAACAACCAGCGAAGGACACATCTTCATCAGACAGAACGGAAGCAAGATTGCTGCCGTTGGACTTGTTTGCGAGACAGACTTTGTTTCAAAGAACGAAAGCTTCATCGCTGCCGGAGAGAAGATTCTGGACGTAATTTTCGAAAAGGGCTACACAAAGGTCGAGGACGAGTTGACAAACATTCTTATGGATTTTGCCGCAAAGACCCACGAGAACATGTCTGTAAGCACAGTTGCCGTTGTTGACGTTCCAGCCGGAGCATCAGTCGGTTCCTATGTCCACTCAGACTACAAGACCGCCGCCATTGTCGTGGTCAAGGGTTCAGAGGACGACAAAGTCAAGGAATTCGCACGCGACTGCTGTATGCACCTTGTTGCCTACACTCCTTCATACATCAAACAGTCTGACGTTCCTCAGTCATACATCGACGAGCAGAAGGAAATCTTCATGACCCAGATGAACAATGACGAGAAGGTTGCTTCAAAGCCAGAGAACGTAAAGCAGGGAATCCTTGCCGGAAAAATCAAGAAGCACCTTGCCGAAGTCTGTTTCGTTGACCAGATGTTCGTGAAGGACGACAAGATGACCGTCGCTGCCAAGCTTGATGAAATTGGAAAGGATGTTGGAGCCAAGCTGGAGTTTGGTGACATCAATCTTTTCGTTTTGGGAAAATAAGTTTTCAAGGTGGTGTTGGCCAATAACCTGCACCATCTAAATGTCCGTCTCCGTGTTGGGGGCGGACGCAAATTTTTTATATTTTTCAGCCAGTTTAAGGAGGAATTTATGGCAGGAGATAACGAAAGCCGCATGGAGAAAACCGTTGGCGCACTGAAGGACGAGTTCAACTCAATCCGCACAGGTCGCGCGAGCGCATCAATTTTTGACAGGGTGAGGGTTGACTATTACGGAACACCAACACCATTGAACCAGGTCGGCACAATTTCAATTCCAGAGGCAAGAATGGTCGTTGTTACACCGTTCGACAAGTCTCTCATTTCCGCCATCGAAAAGGCAATCCAGAAGGCGGAGCTTGGACTGAATCCGAGCAACGACGGAAAGGTTATTAGAATCTCCATTCCTCCACTAACAGCGGACCGCCGCAAGGACCTTGTAAAACAGGCAAAGGCCACGGCAGAAAAATATCGCACCACAATCCGCAACATACGCAGGGATGGAAACGACGAGCTTAAAAAGCAGCAGAAGGCCGGAGAAATCACCGAGGACCAGCTGAAGCAGGAGACCGACAAGCTCCAGAAGCTCACCGACAAGTATATTGATGAAATCAACAAGGTCTATGAGACCAAAGAAAAGGAAATAATGGACTGATGAAGGACGCTGCCTTGGATATAGACCTGAATGCCCTTCCCTCCCATGTCGGCATAATCATGGACGGAAACGGACGCTGGGCAACACAGAGAAAACTTCCGCGCACAAGTGGACACAGCGAGGGACTAAAGCGGGCAAAGGACATAGCAAAGGCGGCTTCGGATTTGGGAATAAAATACCTGACCCTGTATGTCTTCTCCACTGAAAACTGGAAGAGGACACAGCAGGAGGTCGGCTTCCTCATGGGGCTGATACATTCACACCTCAAACAGGAGCTTGCCTTCTACCGTGAAAACCAGATGAGGGTCAGGCTGCTTGGAGATTTGTCCGGACTTCCGGCGGATGTCCAGCGCGATATTATAGAGGCGGAGGGCGATACCGAATCTTTTTCAGGAATAACGGTGTGCCTTGCCATAAACTACGGCGGTCGCGACGAAATTGTTCGTGGCATCAAAAAACTTGCCGCCAATGGTTTTGATATGGGAGCGATAACGGAGGAAAAGATTTCCGAAAATTTTGACGTTCCCGAACTCCCCGATGTGGACCTCTTGATAAGAACCGGCGGGGAACAAAGACTTAGCAATTTTCTTCTATGGAAAAGTGCTTACGCGGAGCTTGTTTTTTCAAAAACACTCTGGCCAGATTATGGAAAAGAAGAATTCCTTAAGGACATAAAGGAATTTCAAAATAGAAACAGAAGATTTGGAGCTGCACCGGCATGAACAAAGTACTTTCAAGACTGCTGATTTTTTTTCTTGGCGTGCCACTGAGTCTCTTTTTGGCTCTATGGAAAGTCTACAACCATCTGCCAATGCACATTCTCATAACCGTCATCTCGATTCTTGGGGCCAGCGAGCTTTACAATATTTTCAAGGCGCACACACCGCTTCCTCCAAAACCGCTTGTGCTTACGGGCGTTGGACTCATACCGTTTTTCGCCGGACTGAGCAAGGTACTCCCCTGCATTACCGGAAAAGCATTTCCCTTTGGCAATGAGATAGTCACATATTTCTTCATCACCATTGCCATAGTGTTCATGGTCATCGAAGTATTCTGCGCCAAGGACTTCAAGGAATCAAATTCCAGAGTCACAGGCTCAGTTTTCATTTTGCTCTACTGCGGATATTTTCCAACGTTCATCTCAAAGCTGACAGTAGCAAAGGCCGGCACAAACGACGCGTCCGGTCCACTGATTTTGATATTCCTTCTGATGGTATTCCTGTGTGACAGCCTGGCATGGTTCTTCGGTGTCCTTCTTGGAAAAAACAACCGTGGAATCGTCAGGGCAAGTCCAAACAAAAGCATAGCGGGCTTCATCGGTGGATTCTTAGGTTCGGTTGGCGGAGGAATAATCGGCTACCTGGTTTTCAAAAACACATTTGAGGGGGCGGCCTTCTCCATCGCGAAGATTGTCATAACAGGCGTTCTGATTGCGGCGGCTGGAATAGTTGGCGACCTGATTGAATCCATCTTCAAAAGGTCTGCGGGTGTAAAGGACAGCGGAAAAATAGTGATTGGCCGCGGAGGAATTTTGGACTCAATCGACTCTATCCTTCTGTCCGCACCAATCTATTATTTCTGCATGGCGACATTCATGGGGATTGTTTTTGCCTAATGAAAAAGATTTTGGTTCTTGGCTGCACAGGCTCCATAGGCTCCCAGACTCTGGATTTGGCAAGAAAAATGCCGGACAGATTCAGGGTCGTGGGTCTTTCGGTCGGACGTGACAAAGAAAAACTGGATTCACTCTGCAAAGAATTTGGGTGCCCGGGTACATGTTTCTCCACCGACGGAAATGTCGGACTGAAAAATCTGATTGACACGGTTGATTTTGACATGGCGGTAAACGGTGTCGCGGGTTCCGCAGGGCTTGAATCGTCAGTAGCGGTTCTTGAATCCGGAGCCGACCTTGCACTTGCGAACAAGGAAAGCGTCGTCATGGCGTGGCCGATAATCAAAAGCATTGCAAAAAAATCTGGAGCAAAAATCATACCGGTTGACAGCGAACACAGCGCGGTATTCAATCTGATAAACCAAGTAAAAAAAGAAAATCTGCTCAACATAATCATAACGGCGAGCGGTGGACCTTTCAGGACCTACACAAGGGAACAGCTGGAATCTGTCACGGTCGAAATGGCACTCAACCACCCCACGTGGAAAATGGGACCAAAAATCACGATAGATTCCGCGAGCCTTGCAAACAAGGGACTGGAAGTTATAGAGGCGTGCAGACTTTTTGACACAGACCCCGCAAACGTAAAGGTCCTTGTCCATCCGCAGAGCCTTGTCCACAGCCTTGTCCAGACCAGGGACGGCATGATTTACGCACAGATAAGCAATCCAGACATGAGGCATCCAATTTTTGGCGCACTGACTTGGCCGGAAAACACGGAGTCGCCTCTTCCGCTTTTTGATTTGGCAGGGCACGAGCTGACTTTCTCACCACCAAGGACCGACGACTTCCCAATGCTGGACCTTGCATACAGGTGCGCGGAAAAAAATGGTGGCAACACAATCGCATTCAACGCGGCAAACGAAATTGCGGTTCAGGGATTCTTTGACCGAAAAATCAAATTCACGCAGATTCCCCAGCTTGTCGATTCCGTGCTGGACCTTGACTGGACCGCTGAACCAAAGACAGTCGCAGATGTATACGAGATTGACAGATTGGCCAGGGATGCCGCAAAAAACGGTCTTGAATCAATTGGAGATGGAAAATGACGGTCGTTATTGGAATCATCGGGCTGAGTTTTCTTGTGTTTTTCCATGAGCTTGGACACTTTCTGATTGCCCGGGCCATGGGCGTTACGGTAGAGGCTTTCTCGGTCGGGATGGGTCCGGTTCTTCTTCACCACAAAAAGGGGGCGACGGATTACAGGATTTCCTTGATTCCACTTGGCGGCTACTGCTCGATGAAGGGCGAAAAGGATTACCAGAAGGCGCTTGAGGAAGGACGCAGCAAAATACAGGGCGACCCGGATTCATTCTACGGTGTCCATCCGCTTAAACGGCTTTTCATAGCTTTCGCAGGTCCCATGTTCAACATGATTTTTGCTTTCATCGCTTTTCTTATAATCGCATTGTGCGGCTACACATATATCACAGCAGGAACAACAGTACAGATGACAAGAGATGTCCCGGAATATCAGGACATGACATCCCCGGCTTATGATGCGGGAATGAGGAGCGGAGACAGGATTGTTTCAATCGACGGAAAACCCATGGCGGACTTCAGCGAAATTCTTACATATATATCCATGGAAAGTGGAAAGACAATATCCGTGGAAGTCGAAAGGAACGGCGAGATTCTGGAAATCAACGTGCAGACGGAGCTTGACAAGGAGACTGGCGCAAGGCGAATAGGAATTGTCGCAATGGAGGGGTCCGAAATCGAAAAAAACTATGGCCCCTACCCATTTTTCCCCGCAATTGGTGAAGGACTAAGGCAGACTTTCTCGATGCTGTCAATGACCGTTACAGGAATCGGACGGCTTTTCCAGGGTGTGGACATAAAAAATGCGGTCTCGGGTCCCGCGCGTGTGACAACAATGCTTGGCTCGGCAGTCAAGGAAGGATTTTCTGAAGGATTCAAGATTGGACTCATCAACACTCTGGAGCTTTTGGCCTTAATCAGCATATCGCTTTTCCTTACGAACCTGCTTCCAATCCCCATACTCGATGGCGGCTTGATTCTTTTTGCCCTGATTGAATGGATTGCAAGAAGAAAAATGCACCCCAAGGTCCTCTACTACATCCAGATTGCGGGACTTGTGATTGTCGGATGCCTTGTAGTGCTTGCGGTGGTCGGCGACATAATGTATTTTGTTAAGAAGTAGACTGCGGTTCAGCCCAACCAGTCTGGAGGTT
>CACZPR010000054.1 GCA_902783155.1 uncultured Spirochaetaceae bacterium | reverse complement strand
TTTCACACCCGCTCAGCTGCACGATTTCTGTGACATAATCGAACAGGAGTACCTTGTTGACCTTGTTTCGACCTTGCAGGAAAAAGCGGACAGATATTATTATTGATTTTATCAATTAATAAATCTGGCAACAAAAAAATCCTCCGCCACACGACGGAGGACTAATTTTTTTAGGAAAGCCTTTTACAGACTAATTTGATTCTGCCGCACCCGGAAGACCAATGTCCCTGCGGTAGAATATTCCTTCAAAAGAAATTGTGTTCAGAGCATTGTATGCCTTGTTCCAAGCCTCGTCAAAACTTGTTCCATAGCCGGAGCAGGCCAAGACCCTTCCCCCGCTTGTAATTAGACCCGTGCGGTCCGGACTTGTGATTCTGTCCGAACGTCTGTCCAATATGGCTCCGGCAATAAACACTTTTGCGCCGGTTGAGATGAGCGAATCCTTTCCGCAGAAAATCGGGATGCCCTTTTTATATCCATGCGGATAACCACCGCTCACGGCCACAGGGGCAACAACATATCCCGGTCTCCATGCCATCTTGAACGTTTTCAGTTCGCCATCAACAATAGCCTCGCAAAGATGCTCAAAATCAAAATCCATAAGCGGAAGAACCGCCTGTGTCTCAGGGTCTCCAAGACGCACATTGTATTCAAGACATTTCGGTCCATCGGCAGTCAGCATGATTCCAAAGAAAATGAATCCACGGTAATCAAATCCTTCGGCCACAATGCCATTCAATGTCGGCTCCAGAATGTCCTTCATAAACTTCTGCTTAAGGTCGTCCGTAAAATCATCAACAGGAGCAACTGCGCCCATTCCACCTGTATTGGGTCCCTTCGCACCATCCTGAAGACGCTTGTGGTCGCGCGCGGAAACAAACGGCACAATACATGATTTCCCAGACTTTGCAAAATCCGGAGTTGAAGAAACTGCCGCCAAAACGGAAATCTCTGTTCCGCGAAGATATTCTTCAATCACAAGTTTTGAACCGGCCTCTCCAAGCAAATTGTGTTCCATCATTGAAACAACCGCATCCCGGGCTTCGTCAACAGTTTTTGCAACAACGACTCCCTTTCCCGCCGCAAGACCGTCAGCCTTTACAACAATTGGCGCACCTATTTTTTCAATATATTCAAGAGCCTTGTCCTTGTCTGTAAAAGTTTCGCTCTTCGCACAGGCCACGCCATATTTTTTCATAAAAGATTTAGCCAAATCCTTGCTGGCCTCAAGTTGCGCCGCCGCCTTCTTTGGACCGACAGTCAAAATGTCAGCCGCCCAAAACGAATCGGCAAGTCCCTCGGCCAAGGGATTTTCAGGACCAATCACGGCCAGAGTACACCCCTCGTGCCTCGCAATCTGGACATAGACATCATTGCCGGTCACACCGCCAAGATAATCGCAGTCCACAGGATTGATGTTCCTGCACTTTGCTTCCTGACCAGTACCACCATTTCCAGGTACACAGATAACTTCAGAAACAGCCACACTCTGGGCAAGTTTCCATGCAATGGCGTGCTCACGACCGCCGCTTCCAACAACAATAACTTTCATTCTTATATTATAGATTTTAAACCCGCTTTTTTTCAAGTGTTACACAAAAAAGCCCCGGAACAAATTCCAGGGCTTCAAAAATATTTCTGTTGGAAAATCAATATCCGTCGCTCATGCTGCGGTTGATGTCACGCTGATAGAGCTCCTGATAGACCATGCTGCGCTTTTTGAGCTCATCCTTGCGCTCCTGTGGGAACGGTATGTAACGCCAGAAGATTGCGCGGACCTCTTTGTCAAGTTTCTGGGTTCCGTTGCACTCCTTCGTCATCCAGAGAATGTAGTCCTCGATGAAGAACTGCTTTACATCGCCCCTAAGCTTTTTGCCTTCGATGTACTGGTAATACTGTCCGGTCAATCCCTCGGACATCCAGTCGAACGAAGCCTTTTCCTTTGCGACCTGCCATCTCAAATCTGCAACGGCGGTAAGACATGCAATTTTCAGATTGCGCGGATACATCGGGATTACAATGCGTCCACGGCTTGTGATGCGGTTCAGTCTTTCAAAAGGCTCCCAGCAGAAACCAGAGTCTCCGTAGGTCGGGACCAAAAGAACATAAGGAACAATTCTGTTCGGCACGTTGCGGTGGATTCTCTGGAAGCAGCCCGGATCGATGGACTCAATCTCCTCAAGCTCCCGGATAACGTTCTCGCGGAATCCAGTTTCCTTTCCAAGGCAGTGGAAAAACTCTTTGCTCAAAATCGGGAACTGGTTTCCCTGGCGGCCACAGGTCATCTTTGCCATCTGGCGAACCGTTGTCATTTCACCAAGGATTTCCTCAAGACCGATTGATACCGTGTCCTCAGAAAATTCGGAAGCCTTTGATTCCAGACTGTAGTTTACTTCCTTCGCATCCTGAAGTTCCCTAAGGTAGCCCGCAAGCTCCTTGTCAACCTTCTGCAGGGAATGGAAAAGAGTGTTGATTTCAGCAAAAAGCCTTCTCTGTGTATCGCTGTATGGCTGTGTGTGGTTGTCCAGGCCAATGACCGGGTTGTGTTCGGTCAGCATCTTAACCTTGTCCTGAACCTGAAGTTCCAGGCGCGCTCTCTCGGCCTCTCGTGAAGTCAAAAGATTTTCCGCGCTCTGCATCTTTCCGTCGTTCTTGCTCTTAAGCTGCTGGATTCTCTGTTGGTCTGCAGCAGGTCCAGCCTTCTTTTTTGTAGGAAGCTCGTCCGTCAAGCTGGGTGTAAGATGTCCAAGGGCAATCTCCTTAATCCACTCGTCCATGTAAAGGACAGGCTCCCCGGTTGTGTTATCAAGAACCGCGCGTGAGAAGAAATCCTTCTGGTCCGGTGCAAAAAGCGATGGAAGAACCATTCCATATCTCATGGCAAGATGCTTGCACAGAGGAGTCCTTGCGTTTGCCATCTTCGGTGCCATTGAACGCAAAAAATTCCAGTACGCCGGAATAATCTGCTGGCGGTATGCGGAACGGTCGTTTCTGTCCTGCGATGTCAAATATTTTGAAAGAAGCTGGTGCAGACGTGGCGCACTCTCGTCTTCTCCGGTGAAACATGTCTTGTAATACTTCGGGTCATCGAAAACAGGATTCGGTTCCTCCTCCCAGAACTTTTCGATTGGCTTGAACTTGCTGACACTCAAATCAACGGCGAGAGGATTTTTTTCAGTCTCCGATTCACTGTCATCATCCTTGTAGCGACCGCTTCCCTCCACACCGAAAGTATAGCCTTCATCATCTCCAGCATCATCACCACCGGCTCCGGCACTTGGCAGATTGCTTTCAGTCTCATTCAAAAGGGCCGCAATCTCTGGGTCCATATCATCCATAGCACTCATAACAACTCCCGTCTCTTGATTTTGGATATTTTTGGGAACCACTGACTAAGTAAATTTCAGTGTCCTTCTATTATAATACCTTATTTCCATTCAGTCCACAAAAGTTTGGCCGTGGAAAGAAATTTAAATTCCAGCCTTGGTCCTGTCACGACGCATTGCCTTGTCCAGTTTTTCGACAATAGCCTTCACGTCATCCTCGGACTGTATTCCATAGCGGCGCATCAGCTGGATTTCCATCTGGTCATACTCTATGTCCCCGCTCTGGTAGTGCGCAAGAGAATCTGCAATGCAGACAATTTCGGCCAGCATACGGTTTTCAAGTGGCGCAGTCTCGGGGGAATGGTGGTAGCGGATTGTGTTTACTATCATGTCCGGGAAATTCCACTTGCGGGCAATCTTTGCTCCAATCTCGCCATGGTTCACGCCAGCCACAAGCCGTTCAAAAAGGTCCGTTGAAAGACCATATTCCCCGCAGATTCCGTCAACCTTTTCAAGAATGTCAGGGTGCGCGGTCTCAAAAATGATTTTTCCCATGTCGTGCAGAAGTCCACAGACATAGCTGTCATCAACAAAAACCTTTTCGCCAGCCTCACGGCAAAAACTTCTGGCAAGGTTGTACGAATAGAAAGCGACCTGATACGAATGGTCCCAAAGCTCCTTGATATGTTCGGTGTCGTCATCGGTGGAAAGAATTTTCACAGAGCCGATGGAGTAAAGCAGATTTTTGATTCCACGGATTCCGACCAGCTTTACCGCCTCACCAATAGAGTGGCATGGAGACGCAAGCGCAAAAGTCGCCGAGTTGACCAGTTTGAGGAGTTCCGCCGTAAGGGAAACGTCCGTAGAAATCTTCATGGCAATGTCGCTCATCCTGCTGTCAGGGTCGTTGATTACCTTGTTGATTTCAGTTATGTTTTCCGGGAATTCAGGCAATCCCTCGATGAACGCCACAAACCTGGTGGAAAGGTCCGATATGTTACCGCACATCTTGTCGCTGAAAGGAAGGGTCAGCCTTGTAATAGTCTCCCCGCCCTCGCTGAAAATCTGGTATGTTTCCTCTCCAAGCCCAATCTTTTTGAGGACCAGAATCATAATCACAAGTCCCAGGCCCGCACCCTCGGAATCATCAAGAAGCTGCGCAAGACCGTCCTCCACAGACTTGTACTGCTGCGCCCTGGTTATTTTGTCATGGATTCTCTTGTACTCATAGTAGGTAAGGACAGCCTTGTTACGGACCTCAACGCGGATTTTATTGTTGCGTGTCTGCATTATCGTCTTGATGTAGAGTCCCTTGTCCTTCAGCACCTGTAGATAATGGTCTATGTCGTCTATTGTGTCCTGCTTGAAAGTCTGCATCCCCTTCACATAATCGCTGCGCCTGTTGATGTCCAGACCCTTTTCTTCAAAATATATTCGCTTGGTGTTGGCTTTTTTGGCGTTGTTGACAAGCTCCTTGAGACAGTAGGACAGGCACTCAACCATCTGGTCCTGCCTAACCTCCGTAAGAAAGACCTTGAGCACATCGGCTATGTAGTCCTCCATCTCGTGCGGGAGAGTATATGTAGTGATTGTAAGAGGTATTCCCGATTGAATTGCCTTTCGGATTTTCGATACGTCCACCTCTATTCTTTCCGCCTGAGCCATATCCTTTTTCCTTAAAACTTTTTTTATGAGAAGCCAGGAACTTTTGTTCCTTGATTTCCCTATTCTACCATATATTTCTCATTTTTTAAAGCAAAACCGAACACTATCTTGACCTTAGAAAGTCGGTCCAGTACTGCATCAGGATTCCGAACGCCACACCCACATTGAGCGAGGCCTTCAGTCCCGTCATGGGGATTGTGACAATTCTTCCCCCGGCCTTGGAAAGAGCCTCTGGACTTACCCCAAGCTCCTCCGAACCGATTACAACCGTACCCCTCTCCGGAAACTTGAATTCCTGTATCGGGATTCCGCCTGTCTCAAGGACAAAGATTTCCGAACCACCGGGGATTTCATCAAGAGAGCATCTGGTGTAGCCCAAAGTCTCTATGCACCCCATGGAACTTCTGACCGCCTTTGACTGTGATGGGTCCGTGCAGTGTGGCGAAATGAACACACTCTCGCAGCCCATGGCCTCCGCTGTCCTAAAAATTGACCCCAGGTTGAACGGCGAACGGATGTCCTCGGCATAGACAGACACACCCGGAAAGAACTTTCGTTTTTCAACGGTGGTCTTTTCGTTTGAATGTGGAGCTACAACCAAGTCCCATTCCGCCGGAAAAGTCCCTATTATAGAAAGAAGTGCGTTCCTCGCAAGATTGCACACACGCCTTTCGTCAAAATTTTCATCGGAAAGAAGCCCCGCAAGTTCTTCGGCACAGTCGGCAGGAAGTTTTGGGTCTCCAAGCACAACCTGGGTCACGGCCTTGGTGTACTCCCTGCGTGTCATGGACGGAAAATTGTATTCGGTCCCCTTTTCCGCAATACCGGCGATGTCACGTTCAAGTTCCCCAAAAGTCAGTGCCAGTTTGCGTCTTTTTTGTCCAGCGGAAAGCTCCGAAAGACGGTCGGGTGCTATCATCTTCTGTCCCGAAAACTAGAACGCCTGCTTAATCAGGTCGAACAGATCGTCGCTGGTCATGCTTCTCTGGAGGGTGTTGATTAAATCAACGTCCTGCGCATCCTCCGCGCAAAGTGCCAGCTGCTCGATTGTAATGTTCAAATCCTTAAGGCGAGCCGGAAGATTTGCCTTTGCAATGTGCTGGCGGACATACTCAACCAGTGCCGTAACAGCGTCGTCATCGGTGGAATCCATCGGGGCGGCCCTGAGTATTCTGGCAAGATGTGCGAGCCTGTCCTTTCTGAACTTGGCGGCATCCTCAATGATATATGGGAACAGAATCAGAGATGTAAGTGACTTTGTAATCTTGTATCTTGAATTCACGCACATGGAAATCAACGAACCCGCACCTATGGAACTTGAAGCGGCTGCAAGGGATGCCATACAACCCGCCTGGCTGAAAAGGACTTCCTGCGGTGTAGTAATTGTCAAAGTCGGGGAACCGTCCATTGCATAGCTCAAAAGCTCCACGGCCTTCTCCGCAATCATGTCGCTAAAGAATGTTGCCTTCTGGCTCAGATATGCCTCGGTCGCAATACACAGACACTCGATCGCCATTGAGGCCATCTGGTTTTCGGTCAGCGACACAGTGAGGTTCGGGTCGAACAGAGCAATCTTGCAGAGTCCAAACTGCCCCTTGAGAAGACGGATTTTTGAGGAGCGGGCATCCACAATCGGTGTCTTGTCCGTAAAAATAAAAGGCTCGCGTATTGTCGTTGGAAGCGCAATCAATGGCAGGGGGGCCGTTGAAGGATTTGCCCCGTCGATAAAGTCGTAGACCTCGTGGGTTTCGTGGTAAAGCATACAGACAGCCTTCGCGACATTCAGAGTCTTGGAACCACCGACCGCAATCACACCATGGATGTGGGCCTCACGCGCAAGGTTCAGTGCATTTTCTATAACCTGGGTGTCGGCTACTCCGGGAATTTCATCAAAAACAAAAAAATCAATCTTCCTGTCCTCTAGAGATTTGATGACCTTTTCCGCGTTGCCAACCTGCTTCAGCACAGGGTCCATCACAACCATGAACTTGCTGCCAAAATCCTTTACGTACTGCCCCAGACGGCTTGTGGTATACGAACCCAAAACAATGTTGGGCTGAATCTTGAATATAAAATCAGACATTTAAAACTCCCGACAGCACGACACTGCCAAAAGGAACAGCTGACTAATCAGCATCCCCTTTAACTATTAACGGAAAATCCGAGCCGATTCTTAATCCCCCGCCACAAAAGGAATTGCGAAATCACCAATCCCGTCACACGAATAAAAAAAGGACGGAAAAAAATCCGTCCTTTCCAAGAAGTTTAAAACTACAATCCGTAAATCCCACGCTGTTCTGAAGCTAAACCTTGTGTGATTTACGCTCAAGATTTAGTTTTAACACTCCACCCGTTACTTTAGAGCCAACCCCTTAATCCGCAAAAACTGCGTCCTCTGACCGTTTACAGTCCGTAAGCATCCATGATGCGGTCAGCCGTAGCCGCTATTGTCTCCGCGTTCAGGTAGTTAGGATCCTGGATCTTGATTTTTATCTGCTCAATCAAGTTCTGGCGAACATCCGGTGTCTCATCGGCAACTTTTCCCATGTAGTACTCGGTTGCGAGTTCCCTTGCTTCGTCGGATACATTGATTTCGTCAGATCCGGCCTTCAGACTTGAAACGTTGTTAGAGCGTTTGACGTTCTGGAGGTTGTTAAGAGATTCTACTCTTGAAATCTTGTCAATCATCATAGTAACCTTCCTCCCTATTATTATCGGAGTCACCATCTAAAAGTTTAGCATTTTTATTAGAAGATTGCGCATCGAAAGATTCGGAAATAAACACCGCGAATTCCCCCAAGACTTTGGTTCTTCCTGAATAATCCGCAAGAATCTCGCTGGCAGTTCCGTCGTTTATCTCCTCGTGGAGCTTGGTCAGTTCCCGGCCCACAACAATACGCCTGTCCGGGTCGATTTCAGCAATGTCGGCCAAAAGTTTCACAACCCTGAACGGACTTTCGTAGACCACCACGGCAGCATCCATTGCCATAAGCTCCCGCAGCCTCTTTCTTCTTCTGCCCGGCTTTGGAGAAAGGAAGCCCTCAAAAACAAGGGTCTTTCCACCGCATCCCGCCACAGAAACAAGGGTCGCAAAAGCACTTGGCCCAGGAATTGGGATGACCTTGTGACCGGCCTTACGCACCTCTCCCGCCAAAACAGCTCCAGGGTCCGAAATACCAGGCTCCCCGGCATCGCTTGTGTATGCAACGGTCTTACCCTCGTCCAGAAGGGCAATGATTTTTTCAGAGGCAGTCTTTTCGTTCTGGGAGCGACAGCTGAGCATGGGTTTGCGGATTTCAAAATGGCTTAGAAGTTCAAGAGTGTGCCTTGTGTCCTCCGCCGCCACCACATCCACGGACTTTAGCGTTTCCAAGGCCCTGAAAGTGATGTCCCCAAGATTCCCAATTGGCGTTCCTACAATGTATAGTTCCGACACGTATACATTATAAATCCAGATTATTTTATTTTCAAGTCCTCCAACCCCCTTCCATTTTTTTGGAATCTTTATATAATATAAAGAATCCCTCCTGGCGATTGGAACGGGGACTTTTGGGACCCATTTTTTTTGCCGATAAGGGATTGCGGAGACCGTTGCTTGATGCGACAGGCATTGAACTACAGTTTCCAAAGGGGATAATTTTGAATCTGTGGTGAAGACCAAAATTCTTTGCCGCACGGAAGTGGGGACTTCCGCTTTCAAAATAAAAAATGGGTGGGATATGACAAAACGAATCAAAAAAGAGCGGATCGCGTCTATCGTGGCCGGCTCACTTCTTTTTATTCTCGCTGCTATTTTCACAATAGCAATTTTTCTTCGGATTTTTGACTACGGCACAGAATCCTCCGAGAGGGGCGCGCTCCTTAACCTTGGGCACATGCTTTATTCCGCCTATGGATTTTGCAGTCTGCTGATTCCGCTTTTCTTTATCGTGGCGGGCGCATTCTGTTTTGATTCAAGATGGTCGGTGCAGAGGGCCATGTGTCTGATTGTTTCCCCATTGCCATTTATGACTCTGGTTTTGGTGGAAAAACTGATTCGCTCGTCCCTGACAGGAGAGTCCCATGCAATCGCCTTTGTAAAAATCACCCTGCTTTCCGTGGTGGCAATTCTGTTGATTGCGGTGGAGTACCTGATAACAATCATAGTCGCGGGCAAGCTGAAAAAACGTATGGCCACAAACAAAAGCACCAACGTGACAAGCGCGCCAATCTTTGAACGGCAGTCCACCGAAAATCCGTCCACCGATGCTGATAAAAAAGACAACGCCCTGACAAGATTCATAAACAGCGTGGCGGAAAAATTCAAGTCGCTCACAAAAAAAGAATCCGGACTCACCGCAGCCCCGGGACGCACGTTTGAAAATCCATCAAGCACAGTCGAAATCGTTCTTGATGAGGAAAACGAAGAAAACCAAGGCGATAAATCCGAAGACGAGGACGACAACGGTGAATTCCAGGCCCCGACCGTCTCGGACGACTTTTTTGAGGAAAAGAAAAATCTTCTTGTTGATTCCGGCGACGACGACATTTCCCAGATTGAGGAGGAAGAGGAACCTGCCACCGTGGGACAAAAACTTGCGCGTCCGTTCAAAAATCTTTTCAAAAAGGCCCAGAGCAAGTACAAGGACATAATGGACTACGGCGAAATGCAGGACAGGGAAAATTCCGTCTCCAAAAGCAGTCCGGAATCCACCGTGGAAACCGAGGCCGTGGACATCAACGACTTTTTCAAAAAGCCGGCAGAAAGGGTTGTCCTCAAGGAAGACGACTATTCCGACCTTGATTTGCCCCCAAGACAGAAAGTGCAGGACACAATCGGAGAGGGCACATCGTATGAGCCGCAGGGCACTCTGGAGTACAACCATAAAAATCCGACCATCATTGTTGACGAAAGGGATGACGAAAACGAATACCCTCAGGAAAATCTGGACCAGGAAACTGAGGAAATCGACATATCCGAATTTGAAAACAGCGAAGCCGACGATGAGGACATAATCGGGATGTTCGAGAGGCAGAACCAGTCCCGCAACGAAAATGACTTTCTGGAAAAATTCAAGTACCCGGAAGATTCCTCCCAGGATGATTCCCTTGGCTCCTTCATTGACGATGACCAGGATTTTGAGGATGAAGCCCCGGAATCAATTGAGGCGGAAAACCAGAATGACTATGAAAACGATGATGAATATCAGGATGAGTATCAGGAAGAAAACACAGAATCATTCCTTACGCAAATCCGCAACAGAATAAACGCGCGTGAAAATCAAAAGACCCCGGCACAACGTATGGCGGAATACGAAGAGGAACGGCTCGCCAAACTTGAAGAGGAAAAAGCGGAAGCCGAGCGTCAGAAAAAACTCCGCGAAGAAAAACTCTATGCCCAAATCCGCGAGGAACTTAAGGCAAAAACACGCAAGCCCGCTGAATTCAATTTCGTTCCAGACCTGAAATCCGAAGTGTCCACAGCCAGCACGGACCTGAACGATGTGTTCGCAAAAATGGACCGCGACGTAAGGGCCAATATTGAAAACGACCCGCAGTACAAGTCACGTTTTTCCACACAGACTGAAGATGCCGACACGCCGAAAGAGCAAAATGTGAATGTCCAGAATCCTTCCACGCAAAATTCTGTCCAGCAAAATCCAGTCCACACGGCCACTTTGAATGTTGATGAAAACCTGTCGGAAATCCAGCAGCGCCACAAGTCATTCATAGCACGTGCGGAAGCATTGAAGGCGGCAAAGGAAGCTGAAAGGCAGTCCAAGGTTGAGGAGCAAAAACAGTCCCCAAAAGTTGATTATGTCTTTGGAAACTCAGAACAAAACATTGATTCGGAACAGAGTTTGGAACAGGATTTTGATGAGGAAATTGTCACAGATTCCAGCATCAATTTGGAACAGGATTTGGACCCGCTGGCCGGCAGCAATTTTATTGACGATGAAGTAATTTCCGGGGTTGATTCGGAGCAGGATGAAGCCCAGCCCCTTCTTTCTGACGAAGCCGAGGACGAGGAGCTTTCCGATGAGCTTGAAATCGACGGCCCATATCAGGATGACCAGGAAGACGCAGATGATACAGACGACCCAGAGGACACGGACGATTTTTCCGAAGACGAAAATGACGGGGGGCCTGTGGACTATGTTTTCCGGGAAGAAAAAAAGCAGCCCCCAAAATCTGCGGAATGGAAATCGGTATACAATATTCCCTACGACCTTCTGACCGCATACGAGGACAATCCGTACTGGATTATCGATGACGAAACAAAAGCCGCTGCGGAGAACCTAAAAAACACCCTCGCCGAATTCAAAATTGACGCGGAGGTGACAGGAATCCAAAAGGGTCCGGTAATCACCATGTTTGAAATCCTCCCGGCACCCGGAATCAAGCTCAACAGGATTGCGGCACTGGCAGACAATATCGCGCTGCGCCTTGCTGCAAATTCCGTCCGCATCGTAGCACCAATCCCTGGAAAACATGCGGTTGGCATCGAGGTTCCAAATTCGTCAAGGGCAATAATTTCCATTCGGGAGTGCCTTGAGACGGACAGACCCGAGTGGAGCAAAATGGGTGTGCCGGTGGTTCTTGGAAAAGACATTCAGGGGAACGCCCAGATTATTGATTTGGTAAAGACACCGCATCTTTTGATTGCAGGAGCGACAGGAGCCGGAAAATCAGTCTGCGTCAACAGTATGATTGTGAGTATGCTCTACAAACGAAGCCCGCGCGACGTGAAGATGATTTTAATCGACCCGAAGATTGTCGAGCTTAAACTCTACAACGACATCCCGCATCTATTGACCCCGGTAATCACCGAACCAAAAAGGGCAATGCAGGCACTCCAGTATTGTCTATGCGAAATGGAAAGGCGGTACGCGCTTCTGGATGGAATGTCTGTAAGGGACATCTCCTCCTACAACGAAAAGATTGTCTCAAGGCACATAGCCACGGAAAAACTCCCCTATCTGATTGTGATAATCGACGAGTTTGCGGATTTGATGGCGACAACCGGAAAACAGCTTGAAGGAATTGTAAGCAGACTTGCAGCCATGAGCCGAGCGGTCGGAATCCACCTTGTCCTGGCGACACAGAGACCTTCAATCGACGTAATCACAGGTCTGATCAAGGCGAACATTCCAAGCCGCATAGCATTCATGGTCGCAAGCAAAATAGACAGCCGCATTATTCTGGACCTACCGGGCGCGGAAAAACTTTTGGGCAAGGGAGACATGCTCTACACCTCAGCCACGGACCCCTTCCCCACCCGAATACAGGGAACATTCGTCAGTGACCAGGAAGTTGAGAATATCGTCAAAGCAGTAAAGGCATGGGGCGAACCAGAGTACATCGACGACGAGATTTTTATTGACGACGACGAGGATGAGGATTCGGACGACGAGTCTCTCTTCAATCCTGATGCGGAGGACCCGCTTTACGAAAAGGCTCTGGATATTGTTGTCCAGGCAGGAAAAGCGTCCGCGTCATACATTCAGCGCAGACTGAAAATTGGATACAACAGGGCCGCACGTCTTGTGGAAGAAATGGAGGAGCGTGGAATTGTTGGACCGGCAAACGGAAGTAAACCACGAGAAATAATACACATGCCATAATGGAGGGAGGCAAATGAAAAAAGCAATTGGAGCCATAGCGCTGGTACTGGGATTTGCATTCTCCGTTCCAATGTTCGCGGCAGGAGGAAATGGGGCTGCTGGCACACCTGCAAACAACGGAAGTTCAAGACGGCCACAGATTGACGGAGAAAAGCTCAAGTTCAAGGAATCCTGGGGCTACGTTATGACGGACCGGGAAAAATATTTTACCAACGACATGCCAATTACCGACCTATGTTATTTTAGCGCGGATGTCAACAGCTATGGGGAAATCACCTACATTCCAAATCCCCGCAGGTTCACCGGATTCAAGGGACGCATCCATCTTGTAGTCACATGCACGGGAAAAGCCCTCACACATTTCAGCATAGACCCGAAAGGAAAATGCAGACAGGGAATCATAGACGCAATAGTCGCGGCATCAAAAAACTACGATGGCATCCAGATTGATTTTGAGAATGTCGGCGCAAGGGACAAGGACAATTTTATTCTGTTCCTGAAGGATGTAAAAAACGCTCTCCCGGAAGGAAAAATATTTTCGGTGGCACTGGCGGCAAGAACCAGAAGCTACAGCGATGAAATCTACGACTACAGGACAATCGCTCCAATTGTGGACAGGATTTTGATTATGGCCTACGACGAACATTGGTCCGGTGGAAGCCCGGGTCCGGTCGCAAGCATGGAATGGTGCAGGAAGGTCGCAAAATACACAACATCCGTAATCCCGAAGGAAAAACTTGTGCTCGGCCTTCCATTCTACGGTCGCTCATGGCAGAACGACAGCTACGGAACCGCATGGATTTACACAAGCGTGGAAAGAATAATGAACGAAAACAATATTTCGCAGGTCAGACGCGACGATTCCATACCGTTTTTTGAGTTCGACAAAAACATCCATGTCACGGCCTACTACGACGATGCCTACTCGCTTGTCAACCGGTGCAGAATGTATGCCGAAAACAACATAGACAAGGTTGGGTTCTGGAGGATTGGACAGGAGGATGTCAGTTTCTGGGACTGGCTTGAAATAAAATAATCGGCTGTTGATTTTATTATTGATTCAAAAAACAAGGGGCTGCCATTTGACAGCCCCATTTTTATTGCCAATCAACTATTTTGTAGTTTTCTTGGCTGTTGTTTTCTTTGCGGTGGTCTTTTTTGCCGCCGTAGGCTTTGTTTCGGAAGTCTTTTTGGCGGTGGTCTTTGTAGTTTTCTTGGCTGCGCCGGTGGTCTTTGCCGCTACAGTTTCTGTTGCTTTTGACGCTGCCGGTTTTCTTCCACGTGTCGCTGGCTTCTTTTCGGCTGTATCGGTTGCCTTGGCTGCGGCTGGCTTTCTTCCACGGGTTGCCGGTTTCTTTTCGGCTGTATCGGTTGCCTTGGCTGCGGCTGGCTTTCTTCCACGGGTCGCTGGCTTCTTTTCGGCCGTCTCTTCTGTCTTTGCTGCGGCTGGTTTTCTTCCACGCTTGGCAGGTGTCTTTTCGGCGGTCTCGGCTGCCTTGGCTGCGGCTGGCTTTCTTCCGCGCTTGGCTGGTGTCTTTTCGGCATCATCAGCTGCTTTGGCTGCGGCTGGCTTTCTTCCACGCTTGGCAGGTGTCTTTTCTGAATCAATAGTTTCGGAAGCCTTGGCGGCAGTTCTTGTGCGGGTAGTCTTTTTTACCGGCTCTGTTTCTTCTGAATCAACCTTGATTGTGGAGGTTCTGGTTCTTGTCTTTTTAACAACAGGCTCGTCCACCTTTACCGGCTCAATCTCAATCTTTGGTTCCGCTTTTACAGGCTCCGGCACATCTTCCTCGTTAAAGAGCCTGTCAATTGGTGGATACTTACTGAAACCAAGGCCGCTGCTCTTTTCTTCCACAGGTGTCGGTGAACTTGAAACGGAAAGCGGGGAACTGATTTCCTCATCCTTTGGTTCCGGCAAAACAGTGGCTTCATCTGTCTTGTCGCTGTTAAAGTCCGAACTTACTGTCTCGCTGCTTGAGCTAAACACTGTCTGTTCCGGCAAATCTTTTTCAGTGTCCTCATCCTTTTTGAAGAACTTGCCCACTTTGCCCAATAAATCTTTGAAACCCATATTTTTAGAATCTCCTTTTGAAAATTTATTTTTCCTAAAATTATTAGTTGTTTTATCAGCAAGGTCAGCCTTCAAAACCTCATAACGAAGCTTGCATTCGACCAATGCTATTAAAATAACTACATACGCAAAATAATTTCGGAAGTCCTTAAAATCTGCAAGATAATTATACACCCCATGGAATAAAACTGCAAATATAAAGGACGTTATCAGGACATTTTTTTTCTTAATAGAATAAACAAATATCCCCGAAAGCCCCGCGCAGATTGCATGGACAAGGATGGCAGGCCAACGAAGCTTCGCATGCAGCACGGCGATATAAAGAAGTGTCTCAAAACATCCGAGCGTCATTCCCAACAGCACGGAATAAGCAAAAAAAGCCCCCTGAGCAGTTTTCTTTGATGGTATAAAAAAGAGCAGAAGCATCTTCACGCCCTCTTCCACAAGTGCCAGTCCTAAAAATTTTACAAGCTGGGAAAACTGTGAACCATCAATAATCTTGTCCTTGATAAGGTCAATCCCCATAATGGGAATAAAAGCAAGCAGCCCAAGCAGACAGGACAAAATTCCAACTAGCTTTTTGAAATCCTTCACCAAAAGCGCAAAACACAGATAGGCGGCCACTAACGGAATAAAACTAAGCGCAATTGGAATTATCATGCCTAAAGAATAATAAAAATTCTTGCATTATGCAAGTATTTTTCAATTAAGACGGAGTGAATCCACCATCAGATTTACAATCCGCCTTGTGTCCTCAATGTCCTTGCGTCCCTCAACCGCCAGCCTGAATACACCGCTTTCCAAAAGTGTGTACAGAATGTCGGTGGTCTGCTTGATTGGAACATCCTTGAACTCTCCGGCCTCCTTTCCCCTGATTATGATTATGTTGAGCATGTGCCGCAGCTTCAGCACACGACGGTCCACACGCTTTCCCGCATCCACACCGGTTTTTTGAATCTGAATCAGGTAGACCAGAAGTATTTTGAAAAATCTTTTGTAGCTTTCGCACTGGTCAAGAATGTGGCAGACAAATTTTTTTAGACATTCCGCGGCAGACAAATCTTTCTGGAAAATTATTTCCTTGAGCTGCACCTCCAGTTTGTCCGTCAGTTCCTTTATGCTGGAAACAAAAATCTCCTGCTTGTTTTTGAAATAGATATAGAGCGTGGTTCTGGTGATTCCGCAACGGTCGGCAATTTTCTGGAAAGTCACATTCTCGTACCCCTCCTCGATAAAAAGGTCGAGCGATTTTCCAAGGATTTCGTGCCTGCGTTTTTCATGTTCAACAATGATTGCCATAAAAAATCTGTCCCTATTTGTAGATGTAGAGGGTCGTATCCAGATTTCCCGTCTTGATTGATTTCAGCGCGGAAGCATATTTTCCGACACAACTCTGGAAACTCTTTTGGTTTGTAATTACACCAATCTGCCAGCCTGGAAAATCCTCGAACATCGAAGCCATCTTCCTGTAGATTTCCTCCGCCTGTTCCACATCCCCAATTCTTTCACCGTATGGCGGGTTTGTGATTATCATTCCATCATCGTAGGGAGCTTTCAGTTCGGCAAAATCACTGACTATAAAATCTGGACGCTGGATTTTCATGTCGCTGCCAATCATCTGGAGCGCACGACCGGCAGTTACGCACGCATGTTCCGCATTCAGTTTAGCCCTTGAAACGGCAGCCGGATCAATATCGCTACCTGTAATCCTGCACTCAACATCGGTACGGATTTTTGCGGCCTCCTCCTTTTTGATTTCAACAAACCTCTGCTGATTGAATATCGCAAGATTTTCAAAAGCAAAATGCCTGCCAAGACCTGGAGCAACATTGTACGCATAGAGCGTGGCCTCGGTGACTATGGTTCCGCTTCCACAAAACGGGTCGTGCAATGGAATCTTCCGCCGCCAGAGCATTTCCTGCAACAAAATCGCAGCGGTAGTCTCACGCAATGGAGCAACTCCGCCATCGGTCCTGTAGCCACGTTTGTGCAGAGCCTCGCCACTGGTATCAAGAAGGACCATGACATTGTTTTCTTCTATATAAATGCGTATATCCGAACGCTCGCCAGTCTCGGGAAAATTGGTCATCCGCCAGATGTCGCCAAGTTTTTTGTATACGGCTTTCTGAATCATTGACTGGACGGTATGCTCGCTGTTGATTCTGCTTTTGTGGATTCTAACCTTGTCCACCACAACCCTGCTGTCCTTGAAAAAAAAGTCCTGCCAGTTTGCGTCGTAGCATCCATCAAAAAGATCGTCAAAATTGGAGGCAGTATATTCCGCCATCAAAATATAAACCCGGTCGCTGGTCCGCAGACAAAGATTCGTCCTGTACAGAGCATCCGAGTCGCCCAAAAAACATACACGCCCCGGAGCATTTCCCGCCAGTTTATATCCCAGCTGCTTGATTTCGTTTCCCAGAATCCGTTCCGCACCCACGGCGCACAAAGCCACATACTTATTCATAAATGACATTTTATCTAATTTTGTCATAATAAACAAGAGATTAGAGGAAATTTAATTTTTGGCCTGCGCGATTCCCCTGAAATCTTCTATATTGTTGTAGCCCTTCCGCTTCATAAAGGATTTCAGTCCATCGCACACATCCCGGGCCACATTCGGATTTGCAAAAACTGCGCTTCCAATCTGCACGGCACTTGCTCCAGCCATTATGAACTCCACCGCGTCCTGCCACTTTTCGATTCCACCAATGCCAATCACCGGAACCCTTTTTTCCTCCGGCATCCTGTTGATTTCCTCGACGACATCGTAGACCATGCGCAGCGCAATAGGCTTGATTGCAGGTCCACACAGTCCCGCACGGATGTTTTCAAAAAACGGCTTTCCCTTTTCAATATCGATTGCGGTCGCCAAAAATGTGTTCACAAGGCTCAAGGCATCGGCGCCGGCATCAATACACGCCCTTGCAACCGCACGCAAATCTGGGGCATTCGGAGTAAGTTTTACAATCAACGGCCTTTTTGTCACCGCACGCACCGCAGACACACATTCGGACGCGGCTTCAGGAACCATTCCCCAAGCCTGACCGCCTGCCTTCACATTCGGACAGCTGATGTTCAGTTCTATCATTTTTACATCAGTTGAATCAGCCAAGCGAACAGCTTCGACATAGGACAACAAATCATGCCCGGCCACATTCAAAATTATGACCGAATCCAGCTTCATCATTTCAGGAACGATTTTTTCAACGACCTCTTTCATCCCCGGATTTTGCAGACCGATTGAGTTTATGTCGCCGCTTGCAACTTCTATGCTCCGTTCACCCGGATTTCCCTCGCGCGGTTCAAGGGTCGTTCCTTTTGAAGAGATTCCTCCCCACGCGCCCACATCGGAAAGTCCACGGAAGTTCTGGCCATAACCAAATGTTCCCGAAGCGGCAATCACAGGATTCTTAAAATGCACCCCGCAGATTTCCACGCTCAAATCAGGCTCCACATTTTCTGGCAGAGGATTTTTTCTGGGCGACGGTTCTGCAAAATGGATTATGCCGGAATCAAAAACAGGACCGTCCTTGCACACACGCAAAGTTCCCTCGTCCGTCTGAATCGTACAGCCAAGACACGCACCCGCTCCGCACAACATCCTGTGCTCCAGACTTAGATACGCCTTGACACCAGCCTCGTGGGCAACATTCTGCACGTACGCAAGCATCGGTTCGGGACCGCACGCAAAGATATACTTATACCCCGCATCCCTAATCTTACCGGCAGTCAGAGCGGCACTCAGCATACCGTGGATGCCCTGGCTTCCGTCATCCGTCGTAATAAAAAGCTCTCGTGGATTCACATAATCAAGACCGTATGAACCGGAGCGGAAACTCGCAAAAAAATCATAGCTTCCGTTTTTTAATGAAGACGCAAAATTGGCGACAGGAGCCACACCGATTCCACCGCCCACAATGCAGATTTCAACCTTGCCATCCGCACAGTCCGGGGCATGAAAAACATTTCCCATGGGACCTGACAAAACGACTTTTTCTCCGGGAAGCATCTGGCACAATTCCTTTGTCCCCGTTCCCTTTTCCAAAATCATAAACTGCAATTCGATTTTACGCTTTCCATTTTCAGAAAAAACTTTTGAGCGGTAGACCGAAATCGGACGACCGAAATATGCGGAACTCTTTTTACTCCGCAGCATGTAAAACTGACCCGGCTCCGGAGCAACCTGAGTCTCGCGCTCCAGAACAATCTCCGTCCGCAAAAGAAAAACATTAGCCTGTCCGTCAATCTTTTTCAGCCCGCAAACCAGACCGTCACCAAAAAACTGAATACCGTTTCCATCAGAATCAACAAGAGCTTCGTCTATCATAATGGTCCATTATAAACGTTTTTATAAAAAAGGGGAACATCAGGCGGGTTGCTCGACAGGCTTGAAAATTACATCAAAACCTGTAAATGTTGTCAAAAAACCGATGCGGTCCAAAACTCCAATAGCGTCATAGATTTTATTCAGACGGTTTCTTACCGCACCCTCGCTTTTGTTCATGTTGATTGCAATCACCTTGTACTGTTGATTGTTGAGAACACAGTTCAGCAGGTCCACATCGCTTTCCTTCAGACCATCGTACAGCGCAAGATTCAAAATTTTTTCTGTACTTCTGTTTCTTGATTCAAACCCGACAATAAAAAACACCGCGTAATATTTTACCATCCAAAAATCTCCATTTTCTAAAAAATCTCCATTATCTCAATATTACATATGTAATATTACATACATCATAGCAGTGATGTTCGTAACAGTCCGTCTGAGCGAAGAGTGATCTACGTAATATTTGCCCTCCAAGGCCTTGCGAAATTCAAAAAATGGGGCGACAATCCTTGACATAGACAAAGCGCGCTGTCTTCTAGTTGGAATCTTGGGATAAAAATCCCATGGGGCAAAAAAATGTTTAGGAGTAAAAGTTATGAAGTTAAAAATTTTTATAATCACATTTCTTGTATTGACTTCTTTTGACACATATGCACAAACATCCATCGAAGATTTTTTTTACCAAGAAAACCCTTCGGATAAAACAGAAAGCGACAACTCAAAAGAAAATGCATCTTCTTACAAATGGCCGAAAATGGATTGCGATGTAAAATTCTATTTACCAAGCGGAATGGGAATGGTTTCCGGCAGCAATTCATTTTTGCAGCTTAGAGAAAACTGGGAATCCGTGGAACATCTGTTCTGCTTCATGGAACCAGATGAGGGCTGTTGACAATTACAATGTCCGAATCCGTGTCATGGGAGTACCTGTAAACTAAGGTAGCGCAAATAAGCACCGGGAGCAGATTTGGACAAATGATAAAATACATTAGGAGGCATTAGTTATGAAAAAAATAATTCTCTTCCCCACGCTTTTTATTTTGCTTGTGGGTCTTGGATTTGCGGGTCCACGGCTTCAGTTGGATTTGGGGGCTGCCATGCCGGATTTTTCACAGGATGCTTTTTGTGACAAACCAAGTTTCAAATATGACTTGCAGTTTTCATATCCAATTTACAAGTCGCTGGATGTTTTTGTAAAGGCGGGCCAAGATTTTGCCTCAATCAAAAATTCTGGAAAACTTCTGTTGGTAAACGAAATCTCGCTGGGACTGGACAACAGTTTTGCAATTACACAAAATGATTTTTTCCGTCCATCTGTTTTCGCGGGGCTTGGGATAGTCTGTGCAGATTTGCATCCAAAATCATGTGTCGTAGGTTTTGTGGCGGGTGCAAAGATTTATTACATAAGACAGATGACACAAAATCTTCAGCTGAATGTCGGGGCGGGACTTTCCATGCTTTTCATTGAAAATCAAAATCCATTTAAAACCCATTCCCCGGTGGATTTGACGCTTGGCATTTCATACTGCTGGTAAGTTATCGCTTATGGCCTAAAATGATTTTCAAAGCAGAAAGTCTTTGAATTCATTGGTGCGTTTATTTTATAGCTTTTCTTTTTTCCGTTGGTGTCTGTTACTTCAATTTCAAGTTCATCGCCAGCGGAAGACTGCACGGTCAAAATCAACTGGTAGCCGTATTTCAAACTCTCCGAAAACTTTTGCCCGGAAATCAAAAGACGCGAGTCAATGTAGTTGGAATGTAATTCACTCTGGGACGGAATATCATGGGAGTATAGATTTTCAACTTCCGGATTGTAGTTTTTGATTCCAGAAATGTATGCCGAACCTTTTTTGATTTCAACCGACACATTGTACTCAGGAGCAGTCGCAACCATCAAAAGGTGTGTCGCCTCTGGAGAAATGCACGAAATAAAAAAAGATGACACAAAAACCAATGCAAAAACAAAAACATTTTTTTTAATCACACGCAACATTTTATACCCCCTTTGCGGAACACAGAACTCCATAATTACAACGGTCCACCTCGTCAGTCAGATTTTGATGAAGATGCATTCCGTTTCCCATGCAGAGTTTCCATTTTTTGCATCCGGCACATTTTCCAATTTTCGCCCAGTCCCGGTTTCTCATATTCTGGAATCCATTGTTCCAGATGTCCATGAATTTTTTTTCATAAACATTTCCCTGAATCAAATCCGGAGCGCGGACACTCAGACATGCACCGACATTTCCATTGCACCAAACCGACCCAATGCTGATTCCACCACGGCAAAAGAAAAAATGGTCCCGAACTTTCAATTCATATTTTCCAAGATAGCCCTCGCAGGAATAGTTCAGGTGGATTGATTTTCCATCCTGATTTTTATACGAACGTGTCTCGGAAATAAAATCCATAAGCAACATGTACTCATCTGGATTCAGCGACAAATCATTTTCATGTGCGCGCCCATTTGGAAAAATTGAAAAAATCCTCCAATAAGAAATCCCCATGTCGATTAAAAAATCTCTGAACCTGCGGAGTATTTCCAGATTTCCCTTATGCACACAGGTGATTACATCAAACATAATGCGCTGCGGATATTTTTTTTGGAAAGCAATAACAGTGTTCAAAGCGGAAATCACTTTTTCAAATGAACTTTCATTTTGCCGAAGATGGTTGTGTTCCTTTTCAAATCCATCCAGACTAAAACTCATAGATGACATCCCGGCATTCAGAAGCGAGACAAAACGCTCCTTTGTAAACAAAAGTCCGTTGGTGACAATCCCCCAGTAAAATCCACGCCTTATGATTTCTCTTCCCGCATCCTCCAAATCGTTTCGGACAAGAGGCTCCCCGCCAGTTATGCACACCGTCAAGTTTTTTACAGGATTGCGCTCCTTTATGTCATCGAGGACTTTTGAAAAATCCTCAACAGACATTTCTTTTACGCCACCTTTTTTTGTGCAGTCGCTTCCACAGTGCAGACAGTTTAAATTGCACCGCAGGGTACATTCCCAAAAAAGATAGTCCAATCGGTGATTTTTAATTGCACGTTTTCTGTATCGAAGAAAAATAAATCTTTTGAACCAAACGGGAAAATCCATTTTAACTTTACTCTTCTTGATTTTCTGATTCAGTTTTACGTTCAAGTTCTATTTCAATATTGATATCTTCATTAAAAGCAACATCATCGGGAAGACTGTATGTCTTTGTTTTGAAACTTCCATTCGCATCGCCATCAACATCTTCAATTGTAAAAACAATACCCCTGTCAAAATAGGTCGGAAGAATCGCAATTCCATCACTCCGCGTGTGGACCGGGTCTGAATTGTCATCTGCGGAAATCCTGATTCCCTGGACATTTTCTTTTGTTCCGTCACCATCAATGTCACCGCTAACATGGAATTTCAAATTGGTATTCGGAATCATACCGTAGGCACAAACAAAAGGAGGCATTCCGTAACAGGCGGTAAAATAGGTTGAGACTCCACAGGCAGCAAGAAAAGTTGCGACGGTTCTAAAAATCTTGTCCTTCAAAACTTTCATAAATTTTCCTCCACAAAGATGACAAAAAACAGAACTTAACAAAAAAATCCATTAAGCCTAATTTAATTATAGGGCAATCAAAATTATGTTTCAAGTCTTGAATGTGGATTCCGGTCTTTTAGAATTTTCCACCACCCAATGTTATTCCAAATCTAAACGAAACGTCGGGGGCCTTTCCCATGTCAAGCCAGGTAATGTACGGTCCCATCGAAATGTTCAAAACAGAAATTGGATTCCATGTGAGCGTGGCAGAAAGAATACCCGCATAGGGCATGAACGCTTTTCCGCTTCCCATTTTTTCCATGGCATCGGAAAGACTTGTCATGTTGGTCTTTCCAAAATAGAACAGGCCAAAGAGCGCGAGATTCAAATTTGTTTCACCAAGTTTCGCAAAGTTCACGGTAAAAGCAAGATTGTTTCCATAAGTCGAAAACTCATGGTCGTCCTTGTTGCTGTCAAAATAATACTGGCCCATCAAAGTAATCTGTGGCTTGGACCACATGTACATTGCGCCGACCGTTCCCTGAAAAATCAAATCCTTTGAACCCCACTCAGGATTTTCGGTCCACTGTGTCTGGCTTCCGTAGCTCAAAACCATTTCGCCAAAGACACCGACCTTTCCATTGATAATGCTTCCGCTTGCAGTCGCCATGAGCTTGGGCGCACTCTGGTATTTGAATACGCCGCCAAATCCAAGTTCCCAGTTGGAGACCACCACATCCATTTTTCCGGCAAAAGCAATTTCCTTCATAAGATTTGGATACATTGCGTCATCCATGTATTCGTTGAGGCTTCCGTTCTGGACATCCTCCTGAGACGCAAATTCCGGCATATAGGTTTTGGTCGATGGAACAACATAAAGCCAGAGACAGTTCTGTGAATCAGGGAAAGTAATCTGCGTTCTTAGGTTCAGGCTGCCATCAACCTGTGCGTCGGTATGCTCCGGGTCGATTGAGGATGTGTTAATCATGTCGGAAACAGGACTAAAGAAAAATCCCGCGCCCCATGAAACAGTGTGCAGACCGAATCTAAAAAACACTCTGTCGGCGATTGAAAAATCCGTAAATAGTTCTTTCAGATAAAGCCAGTTCGTGATTGAAAAATTCGGCATGGCCAAAGACGACGGAAGATTTGAAACGCTGGCTCCGTTCGTAACTCCCTCAAGCCATGTCTTCCATTCATCAGGAATATTGTCGGGGACTGAAGGTGTCGTTCCCTCGGGGATTTCCGCATTCTCATCAACATTCACATTCTGCGTGCCCATTGAAACACCAACGCTGTCCTTGTACGGATAGTTGATTCCAAACTTTGTGTAGAGACGCAGAGTTGAAGTCGGTCGGGCATCAATAAAAAGACTCGCACCCGCTGAAGGTTTCAGTCTGCTGTCAGCCAGCCTCTCTCCAAAATTCTTATTATCATCCTCGCGGAAAAGCGGAACAAAAAACGAAAGGCCGGTATCAAAACTCCCACCGACCCTCACGCTTCCAATTTCAAAAAGAGTTCCCTGTGCCATGGCGGAAGACTTGTCATCAAGAACAACCAGCTCCTCAATGCCGTCGTCCTGAAAAAAATCATCGTCAGAGCTGCCAAAAAAATCCTCGTCGGAGTAGCCAAAATCATCTTCCCATGTGGACTCGGTGGACCCGGTGGATTCTTCGGGCGAAAAAAAATCCTCGCCAGAAAAATCCATGTCCTGGGAAAATGCAGTGGCCACAGCCAGACAAAGAACCAAAACACAAGGAAATCTTTTTTTCATCAATTCAATCCTTCAAGATACGCCTTTGTAAAAATCGAGTCGGGCAGTTTGTTGAAATTCAAATCGGAAATCTCCTCCGATGTCTGCTCGCCCTTGTTAAGCTCGTCACGCAAAGTCATCTGGGTTGGGACATAGCCAGCCGGAACCTTTGTGTATTTTGGAATAAGCACAGTGCGCATCAATCTGCCGGAACCGGAATAGTCTTCCTCCTTCAATGTGAGCGGAATGTCTTTGCGGATATAGAAGACACTTTTCGCATAGGCAGGCTTGGAGGTTTTTGCAGTCAAAGTCACAACATAGACAGGATATTTTCCGAGAGTGCTTTCCTCAAATTTTTCAACGGCATAGTTTTTTCTCCAGTCCTCTTTGGTCTGGTCCACGTCGTCAATGTTCAAATCAGATTCACCAAGTGCGTCCTTCAATGACGAATGAGTGTATTTTCTACTGATTGGGTCGTAAGCCCAAATATTGTCACCATCGCGCAGATAGCCAGTACCCTTGTCCGCCTCAGGGTAAAGCTGAACGATTGTCATCAAATCCTTTTCGGTGCGCTGGAAGACCTTGTACTTCAAATTCTGGACGGCCTTGCCCGGTTTTTGAATTGTAAGAGTAATCGTAGCGGAATAGTCGCCGTGGTAAACAAGAATGTCACCAGTCTGCTCCATCAAGTTGTACGCCTTTTCGGCAGATTTTGAATCAACCTGCGCAAACAGAGCCGCCGTTGAAAAAATTGCTGCAATCACAGAAGCCAAAAAAAATCTGTAGTTAATAGAAGATTTCATATCAGTTCCTCCAAAAAAATTGTTCGACAAAAATTAAACATTTTCTGTCACCTTTTAGTTACGCTCCGGCATTTTATTTTACTGTCCTCAATGCCTCGGCGGGACTCATCCTTGCGGCCTTTTTTGCAGTTCCACGAACAGCGAACGACGTAAGGATTATCATCAATATGTACTGGACCAAAATCGAGAAGGGCGAGAGTGTAAAACTCATGTGACCGTTGTGCAGGAAGAACTGTACCGACTCCTTGGAAAATTTTGGAATCCCCAGGAACGCCATCACGATGATTGCCAGAACAAATCCCGCGAACGCACCAATTACACAAAGGGCGATTGCCTCCAGAGTAAATGTCTTTCCAGTGTCCTTTCCGGTCATGCCCAATGCGCGCATGGTTCCAATCTCGCGGATTCTTTCGTAAAGCACCATCCTGTATGTGTTCGACACACCGACCATTACAATCAACAGAATCACAATCAAAATAATTGTTGTCACCAGATGCACAATGTTCATTGCCGTCTTCAATGCGGGCGCACCATCGTCAAGGCTTTCGACGACGTACTTCACGCCCTCCCAGGAGTTTTCCTCTCCAAGAAGCTGCTTGTTCAGTCCTCGCTCCACATTTGATGGATTGGTCTGGCGGGCAAGCCTAAGGTCGGCAACATTCTGTCCATCCTTTTGGATTGCGTCCTGCAAAAGAAGCGCGACCCTGTTCTGCTGGTTTTTGTCCTTCAGGTAGATTGAAAAAAAGTTGTAGCCGCCTTCGGGGATTTCAATCAGTTTGTTCAGTGTCTCGATGTTGGTGTATGTCATCATTCCGCTGATAAAACTTGAGTCCCTGTTGATTATCGCGACCTTGAATTCTCCAACCTCGTTCTGTCCATAAATTGTGCTGGTAAGATAAAGAACCGTGTCGCCAACGTGGACCTTAAGCGAATCGGCCATATTTTTTCCAATAATCAAGGACGCGGGGTCCTTAAGATTTTCAATGTCGCCCTCCACAATCTGGAGCGAATCAAGAAAACTTTTGTCCGTCTCAAAATCACGTCCAAGGGTTGTGGTCAAAACTTTTTTTCCATTAAAAATAACCTGACCTGTGGAGTTCGTGTAGTGCGAGATGTATTTGTAATTGATTCCAAGCGAGTCAACTTTTTTGATAAGATAGTCGTGGTCGCGGATGATTGGGACAACATCGTTTCCAACAATGAGACCGCCCTCGTCATTTTTTTCGGTGGTTTTTTCATAGCCGGACGCAAGGACTGTTCCACCAAGCATCTGTGTAATCTGGTCCTCAAGATTTGAAACCGCTCCGCTTGTCAATCCGTCAACGGCAGTCACAACAAAAAATCCAAATGCCACGGCAATTCCAAGAATGACGTTTCGTCTTTTGTTGCGTGAAAGATTTCTCAAAGCCAATTTAAAAAGCTGCATTCTACTCACCTCCCTTTGACAACGCTTTTAACGGTGTAATCCTGAGCGCGGAAGAAACCGGATAGATATTGCTCAAAAGACTTCCTATCGCCACACCGAAGAATGAAATCAAAATGATTGCGGGGGTCGGACTAAAGTGCAGCTGCCCTCCACCCAAAATTACTTTTGCAATCATGTTGTCGCCCACACTCAGGTTCAGACTGTTGAATATTCCCATAATCACAAGGCCCAGAACAATTCCAATAAAAGCGGACACAATTGTTATGGACGAAGCCTCGGTAAAGAACAGTGTCCGCACAAAAGATTTTTCCGCACCAAGAGCGCGCATGGTTCCTATCTCGGATGTACGCTCGATAATGGAAATGGTCATCGTGTTCATTATGATTATGAAAACAACAATCGCAAGAACCACCACAAGTATATTGAAGAAAACATTGATTCCGGCAACCGTCTTTGTATATGAGGCAGCGGCAGTTTCCCAGCCCATCGCATTCGCATCAATACCGAGCTCCTTGAACTTCGCATTGAGTTCCTTGATTGCATTGTCCGCCTTAACACCGTTTTTGAATTTTGCCTGGACAAAATGCCATGAACCGTTGTCCGTCCTGTTAAGTTCGTCGCGCAGGGTGATGTCGCCAAGAATGTTGTTGAAATCAATGTCCCCGCCGGAAACAAAGGAGTCAGTCTCGTCGCTAATCATATCATCAAAAAAGTCGTCGCCCTCGCCAAACAGTTCCGATTCATCAACGTCCCAGATTTTTTCATCAAAGTTTCTGGCATTCTCGCTGTCCAAAATTGAACCATAAGTCAAATCGGCAAACGCACGTGCAAAAGACGGATTGCAGTAGATTGTCTGGAACATCGCGCTGTACTCGTTGGCCGGGGTATAGAAACCAACGACCTTGGCCTCGCGGATTACACCGTCAGTGTTCGCTCCCATTACCAAAACCGAGTCGCCCACATTCAGTGATTTCTTGAAAAAGTTTTCAAAGCTGCTCCGGATTCTTGTGTCAATCAGAAGCTGATTTTCCGACGATGAATAGTCAATCGCGCTACCCTCAACAATATGCTGGCCGCCGAACAAAGTGAAATACGAATCCTCTTCGCCGGCGAACATCATAAAAACTGGAATGTCCGCAATGTTGACCGAATCATCCGACATGAGTGCCGCCAAATCAATTTCCTCGCCCTTCATCATAATTCCGCGTGTGGAAATCATTCTTGTGCGACCAGAAATCAGACCGCTTTCATCAAGAATCTTTTCAACCTGGTCAATATCAAGAAGTGCCGGTGTCTGGGGGAGAGTTCCATCAAAAGTTCCGCTGGTAGCCATAAAGATGTCCGCCTTCATTCCATCGGGCATGTTGGCAGAAACAGTTATGTCGCCAGTGTAGTTCGCGCGGAAATCTTTTTCCAGACCACGGTTTATTGATTCAAGAAAGGAGTTTCCCAGAATGACTATCGCCACACCAAAAATAATGAACAGCGACACGATTATGGATTTTGCCTTATGCTCCTTCAGATTTCGGAGCGCAAGCTGAAAAATTACTTTCATTTTCCGTCAAGCCTCCCCGTAAATGTCGGAACCTGCCTTGTGTTCGTCCTGTGTGATTTCGCCATCCAGAAGATGAACAACATGGTCACACATAGTAACAATTCTGGAGTCGTGGGTCGAGAAAATGAACGTGGTCTGAAGCTCCGGGTCTTTGTTCAGGGACTTCATCAACGAAAGAATCTGCGCGCTGTTTTTGGAATCAAGGTTGGCTGTAGGCTCGTCCGCAAGAATAACCGGGGCCTTTGTCACAAGCGCACGTGCAATCGCGACACGCTGCCTCTGACCACCGGACAGTTCCGTTGATTTGTGGTCCTTCCATTCAGTGAGTCCAACCTTTTCAATCAGATAGTCAATCCATTCTTTTTTCTGGGCCTTTGAAAAATCATCAACCGGGCTTTTGCCTTCCTTGTTCTTGGATTTAATCAAAAGCGGGAACTCGATATTCTCGTAGACATTCAGAACAGGAATCAGATTGAAGGTCTGGAAAATAAATCCCAAGTGTGAGCGACGAAGACCGGTTATCCTTTTGTCCAACTTGGCGGGAATGGAGGACCTGAGCTTTTTCTGCTTTGAATCCGTAGCCCAGCGTGTATTTTTAATCTGCGCATCAGCCAGATTCACACCAGCATACACATCGATTCCATCTATATTGATTGAACCGCCCGACGGGACATCGATAAGCCCCAGCATGTTTAATATGGTAGATTTTCCAGAGCCGGACGGACCAGAAATTGCCGCAAACTCGCCCTTCTCAACCGAAAAAGAAACATCCTTGACGGCAACAACATCCTGCTTCCCCAGCGGATAGATTTTATGCAGATGTGAAAGTGTAATGACTGACATAGCTTCCTCCAAATTGTTTTTGACACTAAAGACATTTAAAATATAACGAATTATTCAACAAATATGAAACTAAATGAACAAATTTAACAAAAATTTATAATCCCCTAATCCTGCCCTTGCCAAAGTCCTAGTTTTCTGCTAATAATATTTTTTGACGAAGACGTCTGCCTTTGGGAATATTGTGCCCTCCGCATAAGATTTTCAGAGACAGGCGTCTTTTTGTCTTTAAAACCGCACAGCGTCTTCCCCTTACAAGATGGTGTGCGGTTTTCATTTTTAAATGTCTTTCCAGCAGATTGCAAAGATACTCCCACCACATCTGGGAAATGAACTGTTCGGTAAAAGCTGAGGGCATCGAGCAGAAACAATTCAATAAATTATGGTGTCAGCATATCGGGAGATGTGATATAATAGAAGTGAATCTCAAACGGGAGGATGTTATGGTTCAGAATCAAGCTGTGGAAAACAAAATTGCTTACACTGTCGCATGTGTGAGCAGCTTTGCTTTTGCCCATAACATATCAAAAAAGGAAGCATTCTCCTATCTGTATAAAAACAAAGCCATTGATTAAAGAAATTGACCTTTCAATCTGCAAGCCGTTCCGCTACAAAAGAAATTGCCGCATTCATAATGGAAGACGAAAATGTAGAATATGATGAGGCTTTGAGAAAACTATATACATCCAACATCTTTGAAAAAATTATTGATAAAGAAACCTATCTTTACCGCGAAGGGGCGGCGTATGTATATCAGTATTATCTGGAAGAACAAGCCTATCTTACAGACAATGCCGACATCCTTCATACGCAGGGAAAAAACTATATTCTGGACAGCATAGGCGGTTATAGAAAAAATCATCCGTAAAAAAACACCCTCATCGAAAAAAATAGTGTAAAAATAGTGTAAAAATAATGGACGCTAAAATCCTTGCTTGGTATAATTACTAGAGCCGGGAGACGCATGTTGTGATTAAAGTAACGTTGACAAATGAGATATTGAAGTACATTACGGAGATTGATAAAAACAGATATGCAGTGTCTTCGGTGAAACTTTCGGGGGCTGCGGTGAACAAACTCCGAAAGAACTCAAAGAAAAAAAGTTCCTATGCCTCGACAAAAATAGAAGGAAATCCACTTTCGGAAAAACAGGTGGATGAAGTTATAGAAAGCGATGAACGGAAGCATTATCTAAAGCCGGAACAGGAAGTGCGCAACTATTTTCTTGCGTTAAACTATCTTGAGGAAATGGCAAAACGTAATGAAAAGTTTTCAAAAAAGCTGATTCTGGATGTCCAAAAATACGTAGAAAAAGGGGCTTTCAAAGAGAAGATTGGACTACGCGGACCTATGCCGCCGGGTGTGTTGTTTGCGGTATATGACTCACAAACAGGCAGCCCTGATTACATACCGCCGGAGTATACTGACATACCAAAATTGTTGGATGAACTGGTGGAATATGTAAACACAACGGACGACCATCCCCTGATTATAGCGGCAGTTGTCCATTACCAATTGGTGACGATTCATCCTTTTGAAGATGGCAACGGAAGAACAGCGCGTTTGCTTTCCGGCTATATCCTTGATGTTAACGGCTATGGATTTAATGGCATTGGCTCATTGGAAGAATACTTTGCTTACGACGTGGAAGAATACTATGATTCCATACAAATGGGCTTACCGTCATTGTATTACTCAGGCCGGGATAATCCGCCGCATCCTGAAATATGGTTTCATTATTTTCTTCGGATGGTTCTGTTATATTCAAGCAAGCTGTGTGAGCTTTCGGAGAGTTCAAGTGGCAAGGAATTGGAAGGCAGTTTGTCATACTTGAAGGGAAAAGAAAAAGAGCTGCTTTTGTTTTTGATTGAAAATTATAAGAGAGAGTTTACGCCGATTGAAGTAAGCAAAGAATTTGGAGTGACGAACAAGACAATTATTAACCGCTTGGCCGTCCTTGTAAAAAACGGATTCGTTGTTCCAAACATGGTAAAAGAACGGATTCGGTCGTATGAGCTTTCCGATTTTACAAAGCAAAATGTGAAGAAAATCAAAAAGCTGATAGGCTGAGGCACTGTCACGCGGATTCTTAAAGAAATCGTGTTAATGATTTCAAAATCCGTGACAATAAAAAAAAACCGGAAACCATAAGCCCCCGGAGGCATCCTTGCTTGGCAGACCACAAGCCACACCATCCAGCCTGAACGTAAATGCCTTTTATTGCTCTGTTTTTGAACGCTAGAACATGCAGTAAAAAAATGCTATGCTGAAATCATGCTCAGTCTCTACCACGGAAGCAACATGCTTGTTAGTGTACCGGAAATACGAAAAACGTCTCATACTCTTGATTTCGGAACTGGTTTTTACACAACCACAAGTTTTGAACAGGCAAAAAAATGGGCTGTGAACAAGACTCGCAAGGAAGCAGAAGGACAGGCCACTGTTTCTGTTTTTAGTGTAGCGGATGATTTTTTGAATAACAAAGATTTTCATGTTCTTGATTTTAAAAAAGCTGACGAGCAATGGCTTGATTTTGTAATAGCAAATCGGACCAAGCCAGATTTTTCTTTTGATTATGATATTGTAAAAGGTGCCGTTGCGAATGACCGTGTTTACGCAAGTCTTAATGCATTTGAATCAGGCTTTATGGATAAACAGACTTTGCTCGAAGAACTTAAGACCTGGGTTTATATTGATCAAATTTTATTTCATACCAACAAAGCCCTGAGCCTTCTTCATTTTGAAAAGGAGATACGCGTATGATTCCAGAAATCACTCAGAAGAATGTGCATATTTTTATTCCGTACAAAGTTTCTAAAATCTGTGATTATATTTGTCGTAAAGAGCATCTTCCGCCGGTTCAGGCCGTAGCAAAATTTTACAGAACAAAAACTGCACGTCTGCTTGGCCAGGAGGATTCAAAACTTTGGAACTTAGGCTGGGTCGCTTTGTATGAGATGTATGCGGAGGAACAGAATGGAAACTGAGGATTTGACGTTTTGGCTTTCCTGGTGTATTGAAGAATATGCGGCGGCAAAAAATATTTTAAGCGTCGAGATTGCAGATACATTTGAAAAAAAAGGCGTGCTTTCCTATCTTACAGACAATGCCGACATCCTTCATACGCAGGGAAAAAACTATATTCTGGACAGCATAGACGATTATATGAAAAATCATTCGTAAAAAAATAGCCCACGAAGGCACTGTGAGCAGCATTTATTCGCAACAAAGACCAGATTTTCTTTTTAAATTTAACAAGCGGATTGGTTCACGGCTAACGCCGTTCACTAAACAAGCGAAAAACGTTAGTTTTGAGCAAATCCGTTTGTTCTTGTCTCTTGTTTTCTGTATTCTCACAAATCCGTGACAATAAAAAAACACCCCCGGAAAACCACAATCTCCCGGAGGCAATCTTTTATTTGCAAATCATAATATTGCTTTTTAGGTTTCTTCTAAAAATTCTTTTGGCGAGAACACTTTTAAATTTGACTTTTTATAATCGCCTTTATTCCTTGTGATAACGGCATCATAATTGTGTGATTCTGCAACTGCATTTTGTACG
>CACZPR010000053.1 GCA_902783155.1 uncultured Spirochaetaceae bacterium | reverse complement strand
TCAACTCTCAATTACCGTTCTTGCCCGGGCCTTCCGCTTCATTTTTTTCCATGTCCCACTTCACCTCGACGGTCCTGTGAGCTATGTCGGGAATCCTCAAAAACGTGAGGCAGGAAGCAAGGTGGATTGTGACTCCCCTGTTCCTTGAGACGTAACCCACGATAGGTTCCCCCGGTTGCGGACAGCAGCATTTTGCGATTGTCACCATGTAGTTCGTGTCGCCATCAATCTGGACAAGGCGCGATTTAACTCAGATTATTTGCTATAAAACAGGGCCTGAATCGGGGAGAAACCCCACCTTACTTTTCTTCTTCTTCTTTGAGGCTTTCAATTACACGGCTGATGGAGTTTATGAAATCTGACAGTTTTTCCAAATCTTTGTGGATTGAAAGTTTATAGAAAATCTGGGTGCCTGTTTTTCGCGGGGTAATCAATCCCATATCCTTGAGTACTTTCAGATGATGCGAGATGGCGGGGCGTGAAAGCTGAGATTTTTCCGACAAATCCGTCACGTTGATTCCACTCTCACCTGCCGCGGCAATGTCCACAATCAGCTGCTGGCGGAATTCATCTCCCAATGCAATGAACATGGGCAGACATGAGCGCAGGATTTCTCTTGTTCGGTGAAGTTCTTCTTTTGTTATCATTTTATCTTCCCCCTATTGTAAAGTGTGTTTTTGGCTTTGTCAAACACAGCAAAAAATATTTTTTAAATTTTTTCAAAAATCTATTGACTATTCTAAATGAAATAACTACATTTGTAAACAAGTTTAAGCGTTTAAGTATTTGAACGTATAAACCATTAAACGCTTAAACAAATGCAATTAAATGAAAGGAGCAGCACTTATGAGTTTTGCAAAAAAATTTTTCAAGCATCCGCCAGTGATTATCGCTCTATGTGTAATCATAACAGGTGTTCTTGGATTTTTCATCAAGGATTTGGCCATTGACAACTCAATCCGTCAGTTTCTCCCGCAGAAGGACGCATCATACACACGTCTCTCAGAAACGGAAGAGCAGTTCGGCAGCATGATGGTCATAGGCGTAAGTCTTGAGGCAAAGGACGGAACAATCCTCACCCCCGAGTACATCGACGTTATCCGAGAGATTACCGACAAATCACTTGAGCTGAGCGAAGTTTCCGACGTGGACTCCCTCACCCACATTGATTTTGTATGCGAGTCCGACGGCTCAATTTCCGCAAGCCAGCTTATCCCCGACACCTACACGGGCACAAAGGAAGATATCGAGCAGATTCGGAACCGGCTCAATGAATGGGACGCAATGTACAACCGGGTTATCACGAACGACAACATGACCGGAACCCAGCTCCAGATTACGCTCGCATCTTATGACAAGGAGCACGAAAAGGAACTCGCGGAAAACCTTGGCAAAAAGAAAATCCGCAGCGAGGCAGAGATGCAGGAGGGGGTCCTTGATGATGTTACGGCAATCGTGAACGAAGCGACAAAGGGACACAATCTTGACGTGAAGATTTATGGAAATCCGGTCGTAATGCAGAACTCACGCAAATTTATGCTCGCAGACCTTACCCGCCTGATTCCGCTCGTAATCGTCGTGGTTTTGCTCTCACTCTACTTCAGCTTCAAGACTCTGGACGGAACACTTCTCCCGCTCATCACCGTGGTCATGGCAACAAGCTGGACAATGGGACTCATGGCGATTTTCCATGTGACATTCACGCTAGTCTCTTCAGTAATTCCCGTCGCATTGATTGCAGTCGGCTCGGCTTATGGAATCCACGTGCTCACACATTATTACGTCGCACTTGACATGACGGAGGGCGAGCTGGACAAGGAAAAATACACAGACGCAGTTTTCAAGGGATTGCATGAGGTTATGAGCGCGGTTCTTCTTGCAGGAATCACAACCGTAATCGGATTCATCTCACTGATTTCAAGCCCCATCGCACCACTCCACAGTTTCGCGGTGTTTACGGCAATCGGTGTAACAATCTCCCTGATTCTCGCAATCACATTCATTCCGGCAATCCTTTTGCTCAAGGACTACAAGAAGGTCCAGGCAAGCAGAAGCAAAAAGCACAATCTCAGTGAAAAGCTCGCAAAAAAACTTGAGCACGCACGCCGTCTTCGCGGAGGAAAATCAGCGGATGAGGCACAGGGGGACACGCTCTATCAAATCTACCATTTCTTCTGCGGATCCAAGCCACGCCTTTATCTTTCCATAATAGCAATGGTCGGAATCTCCATAGTGGGACTCAAGATGCTCCACATTGACACGGCGCTTGTAAATTACTTCCCCAAGGATTGCGACATGAGGCAGGACATGGACTACATCGACAGGCAGTTCGCGGGAACCAACAGTCTTTACCTCAACGTAAAGGGACCGGACAAAGGCTCTCTCACAAACCCGGAGATTCTGAAAGCCGTAGATGATTTGCAGGGCTATATGGAAAGCGAGTTCAGCGACGTGGGAAAGATTGTCTCATTCACGGATTTCATCAAGAGGATAAACCAGGTGTGGCACGTCCCGGCAACAGACAGCGCGGAGACTTCACAAATGGTTTCATCCGCAGAAACTGACACATCTGTAGATTCAGCGGAAGATTTTGGCAGCATGGATGACTTTTCTGACTTTGGTGATTTCTCAGATTTCGGAGACTTCAGCACAGATACAGCAACAAGTGTAGCAAGTGCTACCGAAGATGATTTTGAAGCGCTCGATGATTTTTCAGACTTCAGCGAGTTTGATGATTTTGGCACCGACACTGAAAGCACGGATTCAGAAAACCCAACGTTCGATTATTCAACATGGACAGATCCGAACACAGCGTATGCACAGGCTCTTGAGCAGAACATCACGGTTGAGGACGCAATCACCATGCTGAACAAGGCATACATCGCAGCAGGAGGAAAGACCGCAAAGTTCGAGGACATCGTGGACGAGCTGCAGAAGCAGGTGAACTACAACGGAAGCGCATACTACGAGATTCCCTATGACACGGAAAAATATCCTGTGGCAAGCAGGGAAGAACTTGCAGGTGTCGTGCAGGGCTACCTCACGCTGCTCTCAGGCTCCCTTGACCGCTTTGTGGACGACGACATGAACCCTCAGATTATGCGCATCACCGTGCAGCTCAGAAATCATTCCACGCAGACAACCGGGGAAATCATCGCAGCAGCACAGAAGTTCGCCGAGGAGCATTTCCCGGAAGGATACACACTGGAAGCGACTGGAACAGCAGAGATGGAACACACCATGACAAAGATGATTGTTTCAAGCCAGCTCACAAGCCTCTTGATTTCATTGCTCTGTGTGTTCGTCATCATCGCACTCGCATTCAAGAGCGGATGGGCAGGACTTCTCGGAGCCGTACCACTTGCACTCGCAATCATCCTGAACTACATGGTCATGGGATTCGCAGGAATCAACCTTGATCTTGTGACGAGCATCATCGCATCGGTCGCGGTTGGTGTCGGAATTGACTACACAATCCACTTCCTCTCAACCTACAAGGAGGAGCGTACGAAGAGCGATGACCTTGAGGAAGTGACACGCATGACGTTCAGAAAGAGCGGACACGGAATCGTAACCAATGCGGTCGCCGTAGGATTCGGTTTCCTTGTGCTCTGCTTCTCAAAGTTTGTCGTGCTCCGTTACATCGGAATCCTGGTGGCAATCGTAATGTTCACATCAAGCTTCCTTGCAATGACAGTCATTCCGGGCTTCCTGAACATGTACGCGCCGAAGTTCATCAGCAAAAGCAACAAAAAATGAATCTATTTTTTAAGGAGATATATATGAAAGCAACAACTAAAACATTGGTCGCAGCAGCACTTGCTGTTATGGGTGGACTCGTCTTTGCAGATGCCAAGGGCGATGAGATTATGAACAAAGTAGCCGACTTCAAAAAACCAAGCTTCTCACAGAGCCAGGTAATTATGACCCTTGAGGACAAGAACGGTGCGAAGGAGGCAAGACAGATAGTTGAGTACGGAAAAGAGGCAGGAGGAAAAACCTACGTCGTCATGGATTTCAAGGGTCCAGCGTCTGTAAAGGACACAAGATTCTTGCAGATTACAAACAAGAACGGTCCCGATGACAAGTTCATCTATCTTCCGGCATTGAAGTCCGTGCGCCGCGTTAACTCAAGCGAGGGTTCAAAATCCTTCATGGGTTCAGACCCAACCTACGATGACCTCACCACACGCAATGTCTCACAGGACGAGCTCCAGTATCTGCGCGAGGAGTCAATCAAAGTGGAAAGCGGAGTAAGCTACAACTGCTATGTCATCAAGGAAATCCCCATTGACAAAAAGGACACACAGTACAACTACCGCCTCACATGGATTGACAAGAACACAATGTACCCGATTCACACCGAGATGTACGACAAGAACAACAAGCTCGTAAAAGTCCTTGAGGTTTTGAACATCCAGACGATTGACGGATACGACATGCCGATGGAAAACAAGCTCAAGAACGTACAGACAGGCCACAGCACCACGCTCAAGATTCTGAAAGTTGTTGTTGACAAGCCGCTTCCTGACCGCGTTTTCACCCAGGCATTCCTCAGCACAGGTAAATAAACCGGCATCGAAAAAAACACAGGGAGGGGCATATCCAAATCCGGCTCCATACCCTTCCCCATTTTTCGTAACTCAGTTTTAAGGAGAATGACATTATGAAAAAAACAAACAAATTGATTTTCCTAAGTCTTGCGCTGGCTCTTTCGGCAAACTCATTCGCACAGGATTTTGATGATTTCGGCAGCTTCGGTGATCTTGAAGATGAGTCCGCTTCTTCTTCAAAGCTGGAAATAAACGGCAGCGCATCAATGGAAGTCCGTGCGTACGTTGATGCAGACAAAGCAAAAGATGTGGAGCTAAAGGCAAATCCGTCGGGAACCCTGAGCTTAAAATATGACGGCAATAAATCCGACATGAACCTTACATTTTCCATTGACGCGGACAAAATCAAGACACATCCCGAAGACATTGTGGACGAGCTGCTTCTTCGCGGATATTTCGGAAACCTCACCCTTGAGGCCGGCAAAATGAAAGTGGTATGGGGCAAGGGAGACAAGCTTCACGTGCTGGACAACTTCAACGCCGACGACTACTCTGATTTTATAGTCACCGACTACATTGACCGCCGCATCTCCACCCCGATGATTCGTGCCGCATACAGTCTTCCGGTCGCCAACATCAACATGGAAGCCATTTACACACCTCTTCTTCCTACCGACCATTTCGCGACAGAGGGAAGATGGGCACCCGCACAGGTAAATGGATTGACCGAAGCCGTAACTGCAAATGCGAAAGGTAAAGTTGCGTCATCCGTTGAAAGACTTGAAAAAGCACGCATGGAAGCGACGGAGGCCAGCACACTTAAAACTCTCATGGCGGCAGGAGACGCGAATGCCACAGCAGCACTGGCTGCAATGGTGACGGAGGCATACACATCAGGAAAAATCTCTTACGAGTTGCCGGAAGTTGTCGCATTGCTTGTCCAACAGGGTAAAAATCCAGCCACGGCAAGCGATGATGAAAAGCAAGCAGCGGCGAAACTCCTTCTCTCACAAAAATATTCCGAGTATCTGAGCAATGAGTTGAACGACGCGGAGACTTCCTACACTCTCGCACTCGCAAACGCAAACTCACTTTCTTCGGACCCGAGCGTAATCTACCCGGATCTTTGGACCCTCAACTATGGTCAGTTCGGCGGACGAATCACGGCAACACTCGGTCAAGTCGATTTGGGACTCAGCTATTACAACGGTTGGTTCAAGCAGCCATCCTTCAACGCATCGAAGCTTGACACTTTCCTTGCCTCATATCTTGCGGACGGCACAGTAACTGAGGATGAGAAATTCCTCGCCTACGACAAAAAGCAAACGTTCGGTTTTGAGGCATCATCAATCATCTGGCACTTCAACGTGCGCGGAGAGTTTGCCTACAATCTTACGGATGATGTGGACGGAACCGATCCCTGGGTGCACAACAACTCAATCGCATGGCTCGGCGGATTCGACATCGACCTTCCCTTCTGGAACGCGAACCTTAATGTGCAGGAGACAGGTACATTCATCCTCCACGGGGACGAGTGCGACAAAAACAGCCTCGACGTTGACTACGCAAAGAACGGATATACCAACAACAAGATTGTCTGCAACTTTACCACATCTTTCCTGAACGACAAGCTTTGCCCGGAGATTACCGCAATGTACGGCATTGAAAACGGAGATCTCGTGATTCTTCCGACCCTCGCATACAAGCCCGATCAGAATCTGACCCTCACTGCAAAGGGAATGTACATCTGGTGCAGGGATGAATACAGCGAATTCTCCGCATGGGAAAAGAACAGCTTTGTAAGTCTTTCGGCACAATATCAATTCTAAAAAAAACAGTTTGCAAAGAAGGATCAGCGTTAACAAATCCTATTGCAAACTGTTAATCATTATTTTTTTAAGATATTATTTTTCCGGACGCAGGGTTGCGCTTACGTAGTTGTCTGTTTTCAGATACTTGCATGCGGCATCCCTGATTGCTTCGGATGTGATCCATGACGGAACAGAAGTGGTATCGTCTGCCACACTCAGGGGTTCGTCCTGCAGATAGGCCCCGTACAGTATGCGGTCTGCCCACCATTCGTTTGAACGCAGGTTTGTCTCCTTGTTGCGCCTGTATGTTTCCCTTAGAGTCTTGATGTATGAATCGTCAACAAGATTTGCCTGCAGGTCCTGGATGCATTCTACCGCAGCCTGAATGAGCTCCTTGCTCCTGGCCGGGTCACATAAGAATACGACAGGAACCATATAGTAGCGGTTGTTTTTGCCATCTATATTACCGCCTACATTTACACGCCAGTAATCAAGCACAGACCCCGGCATCAACAAAATGAAACCGGGGTTTTTTAATGTACAGAGGCATGTACCATTCCGCACGAATAAATTAAGCATGTCAACTATCCACTGTCAATTGTCAATTATCAACTCTCAATTACCGTTCTTGCCCGGGCCTTCCGCTTCATTTTTTTCCATGTCCCACTTCACCTCGACGGTCCTGTGAGCTATGT
>CACZPR010000052.1 GCA_902783155.1 uncultured Spirochaetaceae bacterium | reverse complement strand
TCAACGGAGAAAAATTCGGACGCAAGACGCTGTACGTGATAATGATAAAATTCGTCGCTCCGGTTCTTCTTTTCGTAATCCTTCTGACAGGATTTGGAGTGTTCCAGAACCTTTGATGTAAGTTTATCATCAATTGGCGGGCTGATTCGTTCCGGTCCGCCGTTTTTTTTGCTCTGCGTGGCAACAAAACATGGAATTTGTGGTATAATGAGGGACAGGAGGTAAGGCAAATGACAATGCAAGGTTATATTCGCGGAAATACTGTCGTGGTTGAGGATTCTGCTATCAATTCTTATGACGGCTATAAAGTTGAAATCCATATTTTGGAAGAAAAAAAATCTCGTAAGTTTTATCGAGAACAAATTGAAGCTTTGGCTGGAAAAGGCATGAATATTTGCCCCGAGGGAATGGATGCCCAGGATTTCGTAAATTCTCTGAGGAGCGAAGACCGTGTTTTTTAGAATTTTCTTCGATACGGCACCAATCATATACTTTCTTGATAACTCTCCCTTGTACTATAAAAGAATGGATTCTTTGGAAGGGGTGTCAGAATGAGCTGCTTGCTGACCCTTTTTCTCGAAAATAATTAGAGGGGAATTTGTGCGGTGGGTGGCCCCCATATCTTTTTTTTACGTTTTTTTCAATATTTCTTAAATTTTTTTTGCATTATGTGTGCAGCTGTGCTATAATATAAAAAATCTCCAAAATCTAAAAAATGTCTAATCTAAGGATGCGCTTTATACAACGCATGGCACAATTGTTTTTGCAGGAAGAGATGGAAGAGTAATGGGGAGCAAGAAGAGCGAGAGTCCTGTGGTTTATAGCGCGTTGGAGGTTGCCAACATCTGTGGAGTTGTGAACCAGACGGCAATAAACTGGATTAGGAGTGAATATTTGAAGGCCTTCAAGACACCGGGGGGCCAATACAGGATTTATCCAGAGGATTTGGTAGAGTTTATGGAAAAGAGAGGCATAAAGGTTCCGTCCGAGGTTATCGACAACTGTGAAAAAAAGGTCGTGGTTTCGTCACATACAATTTTGATTGTGGACGACGACAAGGCTTTCAACGATGTTATGGCGGCCTACATCAAGAAGCATGACGAGACTGCTCTGGTTTCACAGGCCTTTGACGGTTTTGAGGCAGGTCTTTTGATGGTCCAGAAAATGCCCAAGTGCGTGATTCTGGATTTGGACCTTCCCGGAATCGACGGACTGAAGCTGTGCCAGAAACTCAGGACCACCGACGCTTTTGGTCATCCGGCTGTGATTGTTGTCACCGCTGCCCAGGATGAGGAGACTGAAAAAAAGTGCGCGGAGCTTGGGGTGCATGAGTATTTTAAAAAGCCCCTGACACTTTCGGATTTGGTCACGGCAATTGGCAAGTGCTTTAAAGCATAGCTTTTAAGCATAGCTTTTAATCGTAGATTTTAAGCGTAGATTTTAAGCGTAGCTTTGTGGTTCAATCAGAAAATCCACCCGATGCCGGATAGTTTCAGGTTGAACTCCGATATGCTGAGGTCGTGCCTGTTTCCCTTTATGATTTCGGATGTGCTGAATACAAAATAGTTTTTCCCCTCGCTTGCCGGAAGAAATACCGTCTGGCTTTCAAGATTGTAGTCCTTTAGGGTGAACGACATTGTTTCCTTGCTTCCCGGGTCCCTTTCGTTGTTCCATGCCTCGGTCGTTATGGTCCCGATTCTGTCTGTCGCAAAATAGTCGTTTCCACTGGCACTGTCGCCGTTGATTATGGAGGCCTGTGTCACGCGGACTTTGCCATGTTTTTTTGTCCAAGCCATGTCCATGCTGAATGAGACCTGCATGGATATTGTGTTCCCGGCGGAGTTTTCCTTGTAGCATGTCTTTGGATTTTTGTCGAACGCCGAGAGCAGGGAGTATTTTAATGGTGAAAGCCTGTCCGCAAGAAAATCGGATGCCCCTATTTTTATTGTGGATTTTGAATCTCCCTCTTCTATTGTGAACTCTGCCGACTGTGTTCCAAAAAGGGATGTCCCGCGTGTCATAAAAGTCGCCTTTGTAAGTCCGTCCCATGTGGAGCCAATCGAGACCGGAACCTGGGCCTTCAGGTGCATGTGTTTTCTGGAATCCTCGTCCGAGGAAACAATGAAGTCGGAAAAATAGATTGAGGTTCCGCTGTTGTCCGTCCGCCAAAGTCCTGTCACATCGTAGTCAACAAGGGTATAGCCCGATGGATTCTGCTCAACAACCAGCTGGAGGATTGCGTGGTCCCTGCTCTGGAGCCAGTGGAAATCGTTTTCGCTGTAGGTTCCCGATTCAAGGGTCGGAAAATCGAGCTTCTCCAAGTCCACCGACGTGACCAGAATCCTGTAGATTTTTTTGCCCTGGTTTTTCTGGGAGAAGACCCTTGTGAAAGAAAAATCCTTCCCGAGCTTTAACTTTTCCACCGCGCTGTCAACAAGGTTTTTGCATGAAGAGACCATGGAGGCCGCCTTGTCCCCCGTCAGTTCAGTGAGGTTCGCATAGTTCTGCGGAAAAATGTTTTTTAGAAGGACCGACTCGGCGAACGCAAAAAAGGAGAGAGAAATCAAAAAAAGAGAAAGAAAAATTTTTTTCATACATATCCACCCAAAACCATTTTCGGCATATTTTTCACATGGGTTGACAGGGAAAGGTGGCTTCTTGAAAAAACATGTTTTTCCATTTATTATGTGGCAATATGATTGAACTTAATAGCAAGCAGAGAAAACTTTTAGAAAAATATGCCTCCGAACTGTCGCCGGTTGTGATTGTCGGAGGAGCGGGAGTCACCGAGGGTCTTGAGAAAATGGTGGACAAACAGCTGGATGCCCACGAGCTGATAAAGATTTCGTTCAACGATTTCAAGGACGAGAAGATTGAACTCACCAGGTCGCTGGCGGAATCATGCAGGGCTGTGGTTGTCCGTGTGATTGGGAACAAGGCCATACTCTACCGCACCGCAAAGGAAAATGACAGGCGGCGTTTCGAGCGTCAGTTGATGAAGCTTGGAAAGTAGCTCCTCCCGGCCTTATTCTTCTTTCTTCAGGTCGCCTTTTTCCCTGAACATGGAGAAAGAGTCCATTGGGTAGTTCTTGAGGTTCTCAAGCACAAGCCTTCCGTCCGCCTGTTTGAGCAGGGCTTCCCTTGCGCGGGCAATTTCGGTTTCGGTTTTGTGCTTCGAGGGACCACCGACGCATCCACCGGGACAGACCATGCCCTCGACAAAATCCTCCTCAAGCGAACCAAATTTCAGCCGGGTGATTGCCTTTTTGCACTCATCCCCACCTGCGCACCTAAGGAGCTTGATTCCCTCAGTCTCCTCGCCGCGTTCTGCCATACATTCGAGCACGGCATTTGCGACACCACCGCTTGTGGCGAATCTTTTTCCCCAGACGGATGCCTCCTGGTAGTTTTCGTCGCACTCCTCAAAATCCACGTCACGGGAGCGCATGAGGGAGCGCAGTTCTCCGTAGGTCATAACATAGTCCGCATTTCCGGGGGTAGTTGGGTCGAGCGCCTCCGATTTTTTTGCGATGCACGGACCTATGAACACAGTCACGCATCCTGGGTGGCTTGCCTTTAGGTAGCGTGAGATTGCGCACATCGGTGAGACTGTGGACGACATGTTTTCCCTGAACACATCCGGGAAGTGCTGCCTGAGCATGTTGATGAATGCAGGACAGCATGAGGTTGTCATCTTTCGGCCCTCCCTGTATGCTTCCGCCCATTCCTTTGACTCGTAGGCGGCTGTCATGTCTCCACCAAGGCCCACCTCAACCATGTCGGAGAATCCAATTTTCTTTAGGGTAGACTTGACCGCGGCCATGCTGATTTTGTCACCGAACTGACCTTCCGTAGCCGGGGCGCACATTGCAATGACTTCCTTTCCCGCCTTGATTGCTTCTATTATATTGACAAGGTATGTCTTTGAACCGATTGCTCCGAACGGACAGCTGTGTATGCAGTGACCGCACTGGACGCATTTTTCTTCGTTGATGCGGCAGAATCCCCACTCGTCGTATGTTATCGCTCCAACGGGACATGCCTTTTTGCATGGACGCTCCAGATGGACAATCGCACCGTATGGACACGCCTTTGCGCACTGGCCACATTCCTTGCACTTTGTCGGGTCTATGTGCATCCTTACTTCGCCAGGGGAAATTGCTGAAAAATGGCACGAGCTTTGACATGGACGGCCCATGCAGAATCGGCAGCTGTCTGTTACCGAGTATGCGGAAATTGGACAGTCATCGCAGGCCGCATTTATGACCTGAACCACATTGTCCGTTGGGCTCATGTCGGATGGACACTGGGCGAGCGCAAGGTTTATCCTCTGCCTTACAATCTCCCGCTCCTTGTAGATGCAGCAGTAATCGCTTTTCGGACCCGGGACCATGCGGAACACGAGTTTTTCTTTTTCTTCGGGATTGAGTCTGTCCTCCCATGCAAGACGGCAGACTTCCTCCATAATCTTGTGCTTGAACGAAACTATGCCTTTGTCATTCGTTACCATAATGCAACATTCTACCATAAGGATGCCGATTTTACAACCGAGTTGAAAAAGTTCTGTAGTTCTGCAATAATCGGGGGACCGCAAAATTCGGGGGAAAAATATGCTTTACATAATGCGTCACGGAAAGACCGACTGGAACAATGAATTCAGGCTGCAGGGAAGGACCGACATTCCGCTGAACGAAGAGGGGCGCAGGATGGCGATGGATGCCGCAAAAAAATATGCGTCCGTGCATTTTGATGTCTGCTACTGTTCGCCACTTTCACGCGCAAGGGAGACTGCCGAGATTCTGCTTTCGGGACGGGGAGTTCCAATCATCACCGACGACAGGCTTGTGGAGATGTGCTTTGGGGATTTCGAGGGCAGAAAGGACTGCTTCAAACATCCTGAGTGGGCAATCTACAAATTTTTTAACGACACCGAAAACTATGTGGCGGAAGGTGGAGCCGAAAGTCTGGACGAGCTTTTCAGTCGCACCGGAGATTTTCTGGAAACTGTAGTCCGGAAAGACATGGAGAAGGGAAAGGATGTCCTGATTGTGGGCCATGGAGCCATGAACAACAGCATAATCTCAAGGGTCCGTGGAATTCCGAGAAAGGATTTTTGGACAATAGCCATACCAAATTGTGAGCTGATTGAGCTTGGGGCTTCGTTCCGGTAGTTTTTTCCTTGTTGATTTCAAAAACCGTGGTATAATTGAATCCATAATCTTGAATCTTACAGGAGTTTTATATGGCGACATCTACTACAAAAAAGACTGCTGAAAAATCAACAGGCACAAAATCTGCTTCAACAAAATCAACTGCGGCTGCAAAAAAGACTGCCACAAAATCAACGACCACAAAATCCACCGGGACAAAATCAACTACGGCAAAAAAAATTACCGCGGCAAAAACCGAGACCAAGGCATCAGGCTCTGGTTTTAATCTCTCGGGCCTCTTGACCGGTGCTGTCACAAGCGCAATTACAAGCAAAATCTCCAGTGGCGCGATTGGATTCAAGGACGTGAACGGAGACGGCAAGGTTGATTTGAAGGACATCATCCAGACAATAGTTTCATCGTTTCAGGACGGAAAAATCAATGTGTCCTCAATCTCCTCTGCCATAACGCAGGTCTGGAACGCTGGATTCAAGTCCGGCCAGGAAAGCAAGTAGCTGTTTTTAAACAAATTTGCCAAAAGTCCGGCGCATGGTCTTTTTTCTTTCTTGATTTTCATGCTATACTTTGCCGGATGAATATATGTCTTTTTTCTCAGGACGAAGTGGAAAAGCCGCTGGACATCCGCGACCCACGTGCCGAGCACATATTGAAAATCCTCTACAAAAAGGAGGGCGACAGTTTTTCGGCTGGGATTATTGGTGGAATGGCAGGAACCGCAACCATCAGGAGCATTGACACGGCTGAGGCAAAGTCGGATGATGGCCGGAAGTCTTTTTTGCGTGGCTCCATCACTTTTTCGTTTGAGCCGAAGACCGACGGAAAGCCCCTCCATCCGCTTGTGATGGTCATCGGTTTTCCGCGTCCAATCCAGCTGAAACGTCTTTTGCGCGACATGGCGGGGCTTGGTGTTTCGCAGGTGCATCTGACTTCAACGGAGCTAGGGGAAAAATCATATCTGAAATCCGAGCTTGCGACAGGCGATGCCGGGTACCAGATGCTTTTGGATGGAACCGCACAGGCTGCCGGGACCCATGTTCCTGAGCTTTTTATACATGCCTCGCTGGAAAAATGCCTTGACGGGATTGCCCTTTCATCGGGAACTTTCCGTGGATACGCTCTGGACAATATAAATCCGTCGGGTAGCCTCTGGGACGAGCTTTCAAAAAATCCACCGGCAGCGGATTCCGTTACGGTCGCGGCGATTGGTGCCGAAAGAGGATGGACGGATTCCGAAAGGGGGCTGCTTGAAAAAAAAGGCTTTGTCCGTCTGGGGATGGGGAACCGTGTTTTAAGGACGGAGACAGCATCAACCGTTGCCGCAAGCCTGATTCTGGGTGCGATGGGTGCCCTGAATTGATTTGCAATTGATTTTGTACTATATAAATGGGAATATATTGGGATAGGGGAAAAACAGATTATGGACAACGAAAAGATTAAGGACATGCTGCTGGACATTGCCGACACGTCTTTGGAGTTCATTGTGACTATGACCGGCAAGGAAAGCAAAAAGGTCAACGGACTGTACAAGCCGGAGACCCGCGAAATCCTTCTGCACAATAAAAATTTCAAGACCGACAACCAGCTGGTCTACACAGCCGTGCATGAGTACACGCACCACCTTATGAACGAGGCCGAGATTGCAGCCAACGGTGGAAGGGAGCCGCCCCATGGTGGAAGGGTTCACACGAATGCATTCTGGGCAAAATTCCACGAGCTTCTGGAGATTGCGGAAAAGAAGGGCTACTACACGATGGACCTTTCGTCTGTCCCTGAACTGGAGTCGCTTACAAAGGAAATCAAGGAAAAATACATAGTGCCAAACGGAAAGCTCATGCTCGAATTTGGACGGAAGCTTTCTCAGGCGCACAGTCTTTGCGAGGAAAATTCAATCCGCTACGAGGACTATCTTGACAGAGTATTGCAGCTGCCGAGAAACACAGCAAGAACCGTTGCTTCTGTCGGTATGCTGAACGACGACGACGCGGAGCTTGGTTTCGATAATATGAAAATCATGGCATCCGTAAAAAAAGCGGACCAGAGGGCAAAAGTGTCGGACGCACTTAAAAACGGAAAAAGCCCCGACTCGGTAATCGCCATGATGAAAAAAAAGGCCCAGACCGTTGACCCAAGGACGAAGCTTGAAAAAGAGCGCGACCGCTTGACAAAAACCATTGCAGAACTTAAAACAAGATTGGAATATGTGGAGGAAAGCCTTGAAAATCTCTAGCGTCTCAAAAATACTGGTACTGTCCCTTGCTCTTGCGGGAACAAATGTGTTTGCCCAGTCCATCTCTATGCCGACAATATCGTCCCCGTCCATGCCGACCATTGACGCGCCGGTGATTGGCGGTGGATATTACAGACCCGGTTCTTACACTGGAAGCCAGAAGTCGGATTCCACCACGACAAAAAAATCGACGGAATCGACCGGAAGCGAAAAAAAGGCTGAGGAAATAGCGACCGCCATGATGGAGGATATTCTTCCATCGCTCACCGCTGACGACATTCAGGTGCTGAACGTGAACGGCGTTCTTGAGACTGTGCTTGAGAGCCAGAAAAAGTCCACCGCCCCCGCAAGTACCGATTCTGATGAGACGGACCAGCTTCTTAGGCAGGTTCTTTCCGAAATGGAGGAGATAAAAAATCAGCAGACACAGGTAACAAAGGCTTCCGCAAATTCATCGGCGGCATCCACTGCAAAATCCCAGGGCTCCAGGGTCCTCCGCTTCAAGGTGAACGGCTACGACATACTCCGCACGTGCAGGACTCTTTTTATTTCGGATGTCCAGAGCGACGGAACCTTCCTGATTACCGGGGACAGACGTTACCAGAGCGACGGAAGCACAAGGTCCGAGACTTTCCACCTGCTTTTCAAGGCGGCATCCGGGTCCGACAGCCTGAAATCCTACGATGCGGCGGCGCTTGTGACCCAGGACTACCTGAACGAAAATTCATTCCTCTACCAGATGAGCCAGAGGGACGACATGCAGGCATCAAGAACAGGAAACCTTGTCACCCTTCGCACGACCGATCCGAAGTGGAAGCTGGAGCTCCTTATTGATTTGGGAAGCACGAACAGATGATAGAAAAACTGGACGGCGGACTTGTAAAGCTTGGTCTCGATTTTTCGGACCGGCAGAAAGAGATGCTGGAGACCTACATAGCTGACATCCTTGAATGTAACCGGACCTACAATCTTATGAAGGCCGATTCGGAGGACGAGCTTGCGGTCAGCCACATACTTGACAGCCTTGCGGCGGTCCCGCATTTGAAGACCATTGTGGAAAAAATCAAGACCGAGACCGGAAGAAAGTGTCTGGAGATTGGTGACATAGGAAGTGGGGGAGGATGTCCCGGCATTCCGCTTGCAGTCGCTTTTCCGGAGGAGCATTTTACCCTTGTCGAGCGCATGGAGAGAAGGTGCATTTTCTTGACGGAAACGATTGCCCATCTGGGGCTTGACAATGTGGAAATCCTTTGCCTACAGGCCGACTCCGTACCCAAGTCCTCTTTTGATGTCGAGGTGTTCAGGGCCTTCCATCCTTTTGACAAAAAGATTGCAAAACTGTTACTTGGAATGTGCCGTAAGGGTGGTGCAATTGCGGCATACAAGGCACGTTCGGAAAAAATCCAGGCCGAGATGGACGCCGTAAGTTTTGCGATTCCCGACTACGAGAAAATCCCGCTGGAGGTTCCGTTTCTTGAGGACCATGAGAGAAATCTTGTTGTCGTCTGGAAAAAATGACTAGTCGCTTTTCCTGTCACGCTTTTTTGAAAATCCCGCGGCCTTGTTGAACACGTGCTCAACGTACTGTGCTTCCTTTTCGCTGAGTCCAGAGCGGGAAAGTATTGTCCTCCAGAACTGCTCCATGTCGTCCCTTCCCGTGACCGAAAAAAATCCAATCTCCTGCAGGCTGTCGGCAAGGGATTTAACCGTCCTGTCCAGACGTTCAAGGCTCACCGGTGTGCATCCCGAAATGTCGCTCCTGTTTGTCCTGAAAAGATGGTAGCACATAATCTGCACCGCATGGCTCAGGTTCAGGGACGCAAAGTCTGGGCTGGATGGAATCGTAACGCCGACAGTGCACTGGTCCGTCTCCTCGTCCGTGAGTCCTGTCCGCTCGTTTCCAAAAACAACCGCGACCTTGCCGTTTGACTGGGTGATTGTGTCCGCCGTGGACGCAAATTCTTCGGGGAGCTGGAGCTTGAAACGCTTTTTGCCCCTGCGTCTGGTTGTTCCCGCCGCGCACACACAGTCGGATGTGGCCTCGCTTATGGAATCAAAAAAAGTGGCGTTCTCCCAGATGTATGCCGAGTGGATTGCCAGAATCCTTACCCTCTCTTCGTCGAAATCTTCCTTTTTACCGACTATCCTGAGCGTGTGTATTCCGTTGTTGGCCATGGCCCTGCATACCGCTCCTACATTCCGGCTTTCCTCCGGACGGCACAGTACAATCACAATGTTTTCAAGATTCATGCAAAAAAATATACCGCTTTTAATGATTTTAGGCTACAATATGGTATGCTGAATGTTGATTTGGGCGGAAAAAATGCCCTTGTTGTTGGTGGAACCGGTGGAATTGGCCTGGAGATTGCGCTTCTTTTGAAAGATTTGCATGCGGATGTGGCTGTTGCGGGGCGACATTCGGTTGAAAAATCCCATGGACTTCGCACGGTCGCTGTTGATTTTGAGCTTGGACCCGCCGAACTTTCCAGACCAGAAATCCACACGCTTCTTGAAAAATGCGACATCCTTGTTTTCAGCTACGGACCCTTCATCCAGAAAAAACTCCACGAGACCACCGCTGGCGACTGGATGCGCATGGCAGTTGACAACTACGCACTTCCGGGGATTGCGGTTTCGACAGTGCTTCCAGGCATGATTGAAAGAAGGTTTGGACGCATTCTGCTTTTTGGAGGAACCCGTACTTTCCAGATAAATCCGTACAGGACAAACGCAGCGTATGCCGGAGCCAAAACTGGAATTTCAGTAATAATAAAGTCGCTGTCTGCCGAATATAGTAAACATGGGATAACCTGCAACGGAATCTTCCCTGGATTTACACGCAACGCACCGAGCGGAGACTTTGCCGTGGACGAGAGGACTGTGGCTGAACAGGCTGTGAATCTTCTGTGCTCCCCGGACCTGAACGGTGTGCTTCTGAACGTGGACAGGGGTTGGAATCCGGGAATGTGAAAATGTGAAATCTTTGGTCCATTTTTTTGTGTTTCCAATTTGACTAATGCGGGTTGTTTTGATATTATAATGGAATAATAGACATATAATCGTGAGAAAATAAAAAAGTGAAAGCGATCGGCCTTTCGCTGGAGGAAAGTTATGGCTAATGAGTTTGTTCCTGGATTTAATGATGAAAAAGACGACAGCCTTAAAATGCAGCTGGATAAAGTTCAGGAAGTGGACAATTGCGTGATGGTAATCTTGAACGGCTATATCGATACATATAATTCTGTCTATTTTCAGAAGCAGGTCGGAAAGATTGTCAGCGCGGGATTTGTGAACATAATTTTCAACTGTTCATGTCTGAACTATGTTTCGTCAACAGGAATTGGTTCTTTCACGGCATTTTTGAAACTGGTAAAGCCTAAGGGCGGCGACATTGTTCTTCTGAACATACAGCCAAAGGTCTACGAGGTTTTCCAGCTTCTTGGATTCAGCCAGTTCTTCAACATCAAGGAGTCGCTGGGCGATGCGGTTGACTTTTTCAAGAAGGGCGGCACACCAACCGAGAGCACTGTTTTCCCGAAGGTATTCAACTGCCCGGTATGCTCAAGAAAGCTTAAGGCCGCAAAGAGCGGTAGATTCCGCTGCTCGGACTGCAAATCAATTCTGGCGATAGACCAGCAGGGCCACGTGTTCCTGGGCTAAAAACGGATTCTGTATTTTACAACACCCGGTGTTCATGGCATCGGGTGTTTTTTTATGTCTGTGGTGAAATTTTGGGGCCATGGAGTAGAAATTTCAAAATTCCAGAGTTTCAGTGAGTTAACTCACTGGATTTTTTTTATTTTGTTATTATACTTTACAAAAACAATCACCAAACCATTGCGAGGTATTTTATGGATTTTAAAAGTAGCTATACTCTTGTACCCCCCCCCACATCGCTGAATAGACCGCGCAAAGCCATTTTTCTTTTGATTCTAAGCACGTTCGCGGTTTTCCTTTTCTCGTGCAAGGGAGGACTTTTTGCTTCCCCGGACGACGGAATTGTAATCAGGACCTATGACGCGGACTCATGGAGGGACGGCGGGAACAGATATTCCGGTCGCGGACGCAGTGTGTTCAGGACCCCGGATGATTCTGGGACTGAAAATTATACCTACGAAATAAGCCTGGCCAGGGAAAAGCGGGTGTACAAAAAAACTGTGGCCAGTGGAACCGTGGTCGTAATTGAAAACATTCCCGTGGGACCATGGACGATTACATGCCGGGCCTATAAATCGGACGGCTCCCTCGAATACATGGGCAGCGTGGATGTGGAGATTGTCGCAGACGAGACTACCGCCGCCACTGTGGAACTTAAAAAATGGACTGCAGGCAACACGACGATTACATTCAAGGCAAACGGAGGAACCGGAGACGACTGCACTCAGACCGTAACCTGCGGAACGACCGTCAATTTGAATGGAAACACGTTCACCCGCGAGGGCTACGCTTTCAAGGGCTGGAACACAAAAGCAGACGGAAGCGGAACATATTATCCCAACAAAACAAGCTTTACGGCAACTGACAGCAATGAACTTACGCTTTATGCACAGTGGTTTGACCTAGATTCGCTTGCCGGAAAGGTCTATCGCGAATACAATACAAGCGGGGGGGAGGATATTGCTAGTTATTATTATTTCTCCAGTTCAAACGAAATTTTTGAAATATACAACTCTTCTTCTGTTTCATATAGAATAGAGAGGCAGGGAACAATTTCACAAAGTTCGATGACAGCAACACTAACTGGTTCTGCTGGTAATACTACATATTATCAAATCAAGCTTCTGGCAGACAAGATTATCATGTGCGACGAAAGGGCATTGTCAACAAAGCTGGAAGACACTGCTGGTCTCTTGGGAACATGGAAAAGGGACTACGATGGCCAGTTATGTATCTTTTCAGAGGACGGAACAATGTCAGCGGAGCCATCACCAATAGATGATGAAAATTATTACGCGACATATTCCATTATCGAAGATGGCTTGTTCAAAGGCACACATCATTTTAGTGCAGAATATACCCCATCCGTCTATGGTTATTTTGAAGGAAACGAAATGTGGGAGACTTGCACCCCGCTTGAAGAAGTCACCGACAGCGAAATCATCAACAATGTAATAAACGCAGTGCCAAATCCATAATGTTGGATAAAAAGTTCAATTAAGCCATTAGGGGACATTGGAAACATCAAACTCCGGTGTCCCCTTACTCTTTTTGTTATTGCAGTGGCATATCGCCATTTGGTTCTGCACCGTGGACATTCTTTGCTTCGCAATCTCTTGCAACTCGGCAGTCGGGGGCGCGCCCGGTGCGCATGAACAACAGGAGACTTGCGAAGCAAAATAAAATAATTGTGCCGAATGGCGTGGCGTTCTGCCATGAACAGAAAACAAAAGTCCTCAGAGCAAACTTTTTTGATTTCAGTGAGTTGACTCACTAAAAATCAGTGCGTAAACTCACTAAAATTCAGTGAGTTAACTCACTTGAAAAATAGTATTGAGGTGGGTATTCTGCCCGCAAGCACAAGAATTCTGCAATGAATTAAAACTTGCGAGGAGATTTACTATGAAAAAACTGCTACCCGTAACTGTGATTATTATGACTGCAGCACTATTTTTTGCCGGATGTTCCAATTCTGCGGACGGCATCCCGCTTGAAGAACAGGAAGGCTATATCAAACTGGATTTGTCCCCATATAAAGAACAATATGCAACTAGTACCAGTTTGCATATTCAAAGGAAAGAACAGAACGCAGAAAATTGGGAAACGGTCATGTATTACTACGCGAACAACAACAGCGTACTTAACCTTAATGTCTTGATTCCTGATTACTATGTTGAAAAGGGAAAAACTTATGAATATAAAGTTTTGCAGGGTGGTACGAATCTGGGAACTTACACCGCTAAAAACGGTTTGGGCGAAATAAGGATAACTCCGGGTGTGGCTACTTATGATTCAGAAAATCATGCCCTTGTGTTTACGAAAGTTCCCACTTATGTACCGGAAATTAAAATAAAAGAACCAAATTATAATATTGACTTTCAAATCAGATACAAAACAAATGATGGTACTAATAAATGGGTGTATTTTTATCTCAATCGCATGAAAGACGGCAATAAGTTGTATCTAAAAAGTGCAGGGGATATTACTAAAGCCCTTGGAAAAACAATAGTCCCAGCAGAGGGGTGGTGTCAAGCCTATAAAAAACTGACAGACAGTTGTACACTTTGCTGGAGGGCGGAACCTGCCTATACTGAAAATGACTATCCTGCAATTACGGTCCCAAGTGTAAAAGGTGACTTTATGAATGTGCCTCTTACAGATTTGGGGCAAATGCTAGTAACGGATGGAACCCATGATTTTATTTATGAAATCGTAAATAGCACTGGCAAAGAATTTACCGTTTCTCAATTCCTCTGTGATATGAATGTCTATAATGAGGATGGATTTGAAGAATCTATAAAGACAGTTACTAATGATGTTGTTATTCCCGTGGGAGGAACGCATCAATTCAAATACAGCATTAATGCCATGAAAACAAGATATGGAAACAATATTTCTATTGGTACTTATTTTCTTCAGGATGGTTCAACTAATCGCAGCTACGGATGGATGAACTCTATCAATACCTCCAATAGAAATAAGAAACACACTGTCACTCTTGTTGATACTGCCAGTGGTTGGTGGGATGGACAGAACTCATGGACAAACTTTTAATAGTTTCAACAACATATAATACCAACGTTATGGGAAGCACAGGTATCCGGCTCGTGCGCTCAATAGTAAAGTAAAAAACAAAAAATTTTTGTAAAAAAAAATCCAGATAGATTTCTCTGTCTGGATTTTTTTTATGCCTTTGAGTTGGCTTATGCGAAAATCGGGCGGACGTTGATTACTCCATCCAGTTTTGCAAGGGCGGCGATTGTTGCGTCGTCAACTTTTCCTTCCACATCAATCAGGCTGTAGCCAAGTTCTCCGCGGCTCTGGTTTACCATTCCGTCGATGTTCATTTTTGCGTCGCCAAGAACGGATGTGAATTTTGAGACCACGCCGGAAACATTTTTGTTTGTGATGCAGAGTCTTGTTCCCCCGGCTGGAATCGGATTGTCGGTTACTGTCTTCGGATAGTTGACGGAGTTCACGATATTTCCGTTCTCCAGGAAATCCTTGAGCTGCTTTGCCGCCATGATTGCGCAGTTGTCCTCAGCCTCCGGAGTTGAAGCTCCAAGGTGCGGAAGGCAGATTACTTTGTCGCACTTAATCAGATCCTCGTCTGCAAAATCCGTGACAAGTGTTGCAATCTTCCCGGACTTGATTGCCGCAAGAACGTCCGCATTGTTCACAAGTCCGCCACGCGCAAAGTTAATCAGTCTCACGCCGTCCTTCATCACTTTGATTGCGGAAGCGTTGATCATTCCCTTTGTGTCGTCGGTCTGCGGAACATGCACGGTGATGTAGTCGGCCTTTGTATAGATTCCGTCCAGAGTCTCCACGACCTTTACATTCTGGTTCAGTCCAAGAGCCGCTTTTACGGAAAGGAATGGGTCATATCCGATTACGTTCATTCCAAGAGCGATTGCTGTGTTTGCTACCATCGCACCGATTGCTCCAAGTCCAATCACACCGAGTGTCTTTCCCTTGATTTCGGGTCCCACGAAATTGGATTTTCCTTTTTCGGCAAGAGTTGCAATCTCCGCGCCCTTGTCCGCAAGTTCAGTGTTCACCCACTTGTTCGCGGCAATCACAGGTCGGCTCGCAATCAGTATGCCCAGAATCACAAGCTCCTTTACGGCATTTGCGTTTGCTCCCGGAGTGTTGAAAACAACCACGCCCTTCTGTGCAAGTTCAGCGCATGGAATGTTGTTCGTTCCCGCACCCGCACGTGCAACGGCCTTCACGTTTGGTGAAAGGGTCATGCTGTGCATATCGGCGGAGCGGACAAGGATTGCGTCAGGGTTGTTGATGTCGGTCGCAATCTCGTAGTTGTCGCGGTCAAACAGATTCAATCCGACTGCGGCTATTTTATTTAAAGTCTGAATGTTGTACATAATTTCTCCCGTTTTCTGTTCGTGCTGCCAGAAAAACTATTTGTTTTCCTCTGCGAATTTTTTCATAAAATCAACAAGAGCCTTCACTCCGTCAAGAGTCATGGCGTTGTAGATTGATGCCCTCATTCCACCGACAAGCCTGTGTCCCTTGAGGTTCACAAGTCCGGCTGCTGCTGCTTCCTTTACAAACTTGTCGTTGATTTCCTTTTCCTTTGCAACGCTTGCGTCGTCCGTGGCTCCTGTTGAGTATTTGGTCAGGAACGGAACATTCATCAGTGAGCGGCTTCCCTTTTCCGTGGTCGCATGGTAGAAATCGGAGCTGTCAAGGAAGTTGTAGAGGTAGTCTGCCTTTTCCCTGTTGCGCTTCAACATTCCCTCTGCACCGCCGTTCTTTTCAATCCAGTGGAGAACTTTTCCAAGCACGTAGATTGTGTAGCATGGCGGGGTGTTGTACATGGAGCCGTTGTCGGCATGGGTCTTGTATGCGAGCATTGTCGGTGTTCCCGGCAGACAGTTTTCAGGCTCCGGAATCAGGTCCTCGCGGATTATGACAAGAGTTACACCGGCCGGGGCAAGGTTTTTCTGTGCGCCCGCAAAAAGCAGACCGAACTTTGAGACATCAAGAGGCTCGCTGAGGACGCATGATGAGATGTCCGCAACCAGAGGAATGTCGCCAGTGTCCGGGATGTACTCGTAGTGGGTTCCCATTATTGTGTTGTTGAAGCAGATGTACGCATAGTCATAGTCGCCGGAGATTTTTTCGACCTTCGGGATGTATGAATAGTTTTTGTCTTTTGATGAGGCAACCACGTCAACAGCAATGCCGAGTTTTTTTGCTTCCGCGGCAGCTTTTTTTGCCCAAACGCCTGTCTCGATGTATGCGGCCTTTTTGTTCTTTATGCCAAGATTCTGGGCCACCATGGCAAACTGTGTGCTTCCGCCACCCTGAACGAAAAGAACCTTGTAGTTGTCCGGGACGTTCATCAGCTTTCTGACCATGGCCTCTGCATCTGCAATGATTGGCTCGTAGGCCTTTGAGCGGTGACTCATCTCCATGACGGACTGACCCGTTCCATTGTAGTCAAGCATCTCCGCCGCACATTCTTTCAGGACTTCTTCCGGCAGGCATGATGGACCTGCTGAAAAATTGTAGACTCTGCTCATAGTGTACCCCTTTGTACTAGTTTTATTTTTACCGCCCCAAGACGGATTTTTTCAAAAAAATGTGTCTAATCCTTTCCCGCCGCCAGATTTTTCAGCGCAGTCAAAAGGCAGACATTTTCAACCGAAACGCCGGTCGGAACCGAAAGCAGGCAGCATGTGTAGTTCACAATCCCACGGATTCCGCAGGCAACCAGTCTGTCGGCCATCTTCTGTGCCTCCGAATCATCCACGGCAAGCACGGCATACTTTATGCTCTCCGCACGAATCACAGTCTCCAGCATTATGGTCGAGTGAAGCGGAAAAGCCGAGCTGAGGACCTCCGTTTTGTTCACGTTGGAGTCAAAGCCCGCCGTCAAAGTGAAGCAGGATTCCGAAAGTCCCCCCCCGTCCAAAAAGGTTTGCCCGATTCTACCAAGCCCCACAAGGCAGCAGCGGATTTTTTTGTCGGAAAGATTCAATGCCTTCCCGATTGCGTCCCTAAGTTCCCTCACGTTGTAGCCGTTGCTGGACCCGCATTTCAGTTCCAGAAGATAGAAGTCCCTCCTGACCACCGATGCCGACCAACCTGTAAGGCCCTGAATCTTCTGTGACGTTATGCGTTCCTCTTTGAAGTCCGCCAGAAGTTCCCCCAGCATGACCAGACGCTTTTTTGTTGGAGACGGAATCTCTTTCATCAGAACCACCATTTTCTGTGATTAAAATCACAAGATTGATTCACTTTACGCTCACATTCTACAGATAAACAAGAAAATAGTCAAAGGATTTTGCGGATTATAATCAAAATTTATTGATTTTATGTTATAAAAATAACAGTTGTAAAAAATGCCTTCTCACTTTCTGTGGGTTCCCAAAATCATTTCGCTGGATTTGATTCTGGAGCTTGGTACAATTTTTGAATCATTCTGTCGGCAATCCGGGAGGCATCTTTTGAAAGGCGGTTTTCCTTTTCTGTTTTTGAACATTTCTCCACTTCCTTTTTCCATTGAAGCCAACCAATTTCACGCGGCGAAGGAATGTTTTTTCTTCCGTAGATTTTTACAATCCACTTTGCCCTGTACGAAAGATTTTTTGAAAGGATGATTTTTCTAATCAACAAAACCAATGCAGAAAGAACCAAAATGACAGCAAATCCGTAAATCAAAAACCAGAAGTCAAAGGATTTTTTTTCTGATTCAAGCGAAAGCTCATTTTTTTCACTATCCGCCAAAAGTTTTGAGATATAATTTTTCGTCTTTGCGTCATCCGGGTTTATGAAAAGATACGGATTCTGTGCGTTTATAACTGCAGTCGCCTCAAAAATCTGCCATCTTCCGTCAAGATAGACTTCCGGCCATGCATGCATCTGAAGACCGCTTATGTTCGCCCGACCTATGCCGTTTGTCACAGCGCAATAACCTTCGACCATGCGGCAGGGGATTCCGGCTGAGTGCATCAAAAGAACGAAGGAACCCGCATACCACGTGCAGAATCCTGTTTTCGACGTAAACAAAAAGAATTCGTAAGGGTCTTTGTCTTTCGGTGGTTTCGGACTTTCAAGCGAATATTTGAATTCACCATGAAGATAATCAAGGGCGCGCGCAATGTACGCTTTTTTATCAAGTACGGAAGCACCAAGTTTTTCGGAAAGCTTCCTTATTGATTCAGGAACCTTTGACGAAGTGAGAGCCTCATAATCAGGTTCTGGATCAGCATGATTTTCTGTGCGCAAAATTATCGCGGCATTTTTTTTCAGTCCGGGAGAAACGGAAAGAGCTTTTGAATCAGAAACAAAAAAATCAGACGAAGAATACTCCGCCGGGAGAGTCACCGATTCAGTAAGATTTGTAAGCGGAACGACCGAAAGAAAATCATCACGGACAGTAAGCTCAATCTGATTTGAACGCGGAACAAATTTTTCATCGGCAAAAAAAACATCGACATGCCGGCTTTCATTTTCATCCTGGAACGCACTCCATTTTTCACCGTCCCATGATGAATAGCATTTTGTCGCAAGATAATATGCCTCAAACGGATCTGCCCTGACAGACATAATTTCTTTTTGCGAGGGACTTATCGTGTACAAAGGTTCTTCCGCATTGACAGAAGTTCCGTAGCCTGAAATGTGTGCCATTAGCGGAAAATCCGGTGCAATAGCCGACATGATTTTTGAGGTGTCAATCGATATGAAATCAGAAAAACTTTTCCCGGACTTGTTTTCATAAAATGCAAAACCCGCAGAACACAAAACCGCGCACACGGACGGAATCAGTATCACCTGCCATTTTTTCTTACGTAGGATTAGGAACAGAACCGGAACGAGCGAAAGGAATGTGAAAGTCTGATTCTGAAAAATAAATCCCACGGCAAAAAAATGTTCGGAAATAAAAAAACACGCGGCGTTTAAATAATGACCGTCGCAAAAAGCAAACAGCGGAATGAAAAGCAAAAGCGCATAAAGTTCGCAGACAAAAAAAGAAAAAAATCCGAACGGCTCTCCGTTTCTTGTTGACTCAAGCCACGCATCCGCAAAAGAACGCTGGGTCACGCTCAGCTGAAGAAGGACCGCAATCAACACGGCGGAAAAAACAATGCGGAATAAAATCTTCAAAAGACTCTGAATCCACCTGTGCTTGAACGACGCTCTCCTTGAAAAAAAACAGAGCAGCGAAAGAACCAATGTGCAGACAAGAAATGGCCACCAAGTCCATTCAACGTTCAGGAGAAAAAACAAAAGTGCATTAAGGCCGGTGTAGACGAAACTTACCGCAAGTCCCGAAATCAAATCAATGAAACGCATTCTTTATCTCCCCGCTTCCCTTTCTGACATCGGCGACATAAAACAAAGTCCTGCTGTCAGATTTAATCCGCTCGTCTTGAAGAATTCTGCACCTTGCATTTTCATCTTCAAAGGCTGATTCCGGCGGACACAAAAAAAGATGCGGCTCCGTTTTTGTCACAAGGTTTCTTCTATATATATCGTACAGTTCGTTGATTGGTCGGGCGGAAAAAAGCATTGCGGATGATTCCATATCAAAAGCGGCGGACGGAAAAGAGCGGTCGGAAAAAATTATGTTGGCCGAGCGTTCGTAAAGATTTTTGAAAGATTCTTCCCCGTCAATGACAATGCCCTTGGTGTCGCCTCCTGTAAAAAATCTCACGCTGATTTTTCTTGACGCAAGATACTGCATGAGGGAAAAAGCCGCGCTCATCAATATGTCTTCACATGCAAGTTTTTCTTCCGACTCAGCTTTTTCGGAACATGGATATAAATCAATCACGATAGAGATTCCCTTTGAACGAGCCTCGCCGTAAACAGCAACAGACGGAATTCCTGTGGCCGCCCATTTTTTCCAAAGAATTCCTTTTGCTGACATTTCGGCCTGCAGCGGTTGTGCATATTCAAAAATGGAATTGTCGCCCGCACCAGTTTTTTCTCCGGGAATCATCGAACCTGTTGTGGTCATGTATTTTTCAACGGACTGGTCAAGAACAAAAAGTTCCGGCAGAACATAAAAGACCTGAGGCTGAATCACAATCTGCACCTGGATTATTCCAAGCGGAGTCGTAAGGATTATCGAGCGGATTCCGACGGTATATGTTCCCCTGTACGGACATTCGATGTTTGTCCTGTATGTTGTGCGCGGAGAAAGACCCGGTAAAAAACCGACGGGCATCGGGAGTTTCATTTCTTTTCCGGGAATCACAAAACAGCACGTTCCTCCTGAAAGCGGAAAAAATCCGTCGTTCGTAAGCCGGATGTCAAATTGGATGGACTCACCCTTTTTCGGATGGTTCGTTGAAAAGCTCTGGTACCACGCATATTTTCTCCAGCTCACAATCATGTACAGAATTGCAAAGACCGCATAGAACGGAAGAAGCACCGACAGAAAAAGCGAGAAAAAACCTGCAAGACCACCGAACGCCGCAAGAATCACGCAGAGGGAAATGAAAACAAAAAGCTGAATCCATTTTATGCGGACACGCATTTTACACTCCGGACGGAATCTCTACATTCCTGCTGATTGCCTTGATTACATCCCTTGTGTCCATTCCGTCAAGCCTTGCCGCCGATGAGATTATTATTCTGTGACGCAAAACCGGAACGCATATCGAAAGCACATCTTCGGGCATGACAAAATCCCTTCCTTCAAAAAATGCCTGTGCCTTTGCTGCCTGCTGAAGATATTTACTTGCACGCGGACTTGCACCCAAGGTAACAAGCTTGTCGTTTCTGGTTCCGTAAATTATATCCACGATAAACTGCTGTACGGCCTGAGACACATGGATTTTGCGGACCGCATCCTGAACTGCAAGAACCGTTTTTTCATCCGCGACAGGCGAAATTGATTTTTCCGAATCGGTATTCAGGATTGCAATTTCATCCTGCTTTGAAGGATAGCCGATTGAAAACGAAAGACCGAATCTGTCAAGCTCCGCTTCTGGCAATGGAAATGTTCCTGCAAAAGACTGCGGATTCTGTGTCGCAATCAGAAAAAAAGGCTCCGGAAGTTTTCTCGTGGTGCCGTCGACTGTCACCTGTTTTTCCTGCATTGCCTCAAGAAAAGCCGATTGGGTCCTTGGCGAAGTTCTGTTAAGTTCATCGGCAAGAATACACTGTGCAAAAACCGAACCCTCTTTGTAAACGAATTCATTTTTTGACGGAACCCAGACATTCATTCCAAGAACGTCACCGGGAAGCATGTCGGGAGTAAACTGGATTCTTGAAAACGAAAGTCCGGCAGCCTGGGCAACAGCTTTTGCAAGAGTCGTTTTTCCAACCCCCGGAACATCTTCTATTAAAACATGAAGTGAAGCCGCAAGAGCAAGGACCGAAAGATTCACAGCCTCATCTGACCCGCAAAAAACAGATTTGACCGCCTTCTTCATTGATTCGGCAAAACCGATTGCATTACATTCATTTTCCATAGCTTTGATTATAGCATGAATTTTGAGGGGATGCTACTGAAACGAGGTTTTTAAAAACTTTGTCCACTGCCAAATCAAGGTCCAAATCATGGAGGCCTGGGTAGGATGATTCTACGAAATCCAGCGGGAGAATTGCGACAAGTTTTTGACTTGGAATGTTTTTTTGCCATTGTGAGCGGGCATAGAACTGTCCAATCCAATTTGGTGCAAAACCGGATGGCGATTTTCCTTTTTTGGGTGAAAAACCGTCTATTTTGCAGAAATAGGAGAACAAATCCTTTGGCTCAAGATTGCTGAGATATGCATCGGCCTTGTCCAGATAGGTTCGGGTTTTGCTTGTCATGTATTTTTCAACGAAATCGGCAAAATCAACTGCGGGAGAATCTGCGACAAGTTCAAAAAGTTTTCCCTGCGTCTCCACAATTTCATTTACATAACATTCAGGATATGCTTCCATTTTCCTTCCTCCGTTATCAATATTCCAATTCTAATGTGCCTGCACCAATTTATGACATCCGCTTTTGATGTGTCCTTTCCGAATTTTTCTATAAATTTTGGGGCAAGCATTCTGTACCGTTTTGAGTCGGTGGCATCACGATGTTTCATAAGCTCACTAAGCCAGCAAAGGATGTTTTCTTTTTCGTAATCAAAAATTGAAAGACCGTCGGTATCGAGAACAAAGGTGTGGACGTAGCCGCTTTCTGTTTCTGGGCGACAGACGGCCCATTCTTTTGCAAGATTTAAATCCTGTGTCAAATAGAATCCCTTCCCATAGTCATGGCGGTCATCGCCAAGACCAAACGAGGGGTCAACAATTCTGTTCGGACTTCCGTGGTATAAAATCATTGCTAAAAAACCTTTATTCTGAGTGTGCCTTTAGGGGTAATTTTATTTTATCATATTACGCACTTATGGAAAAGAAAAAAAACTTCAAACCTTCCCGGCGAAAAAAATACAATATTTTTCTTGACAGATTCTAAAATGTCGGTGGATAATGTAACATTATAAGTTGGTAATGTTATTTTGCCCTCTCCCAGATACCCGGGGGGGGGTATTGTATTTTTAAAACGGAGGTTTTATGAAAAGAGTTTTCTTAAGAACAGGACTTGCGGCAGCGGGTGCCCTGCTTTTGCTTGGCCTTGTTGGATGCGCGTCCGCAAAGTCGCTTCTGGAAAAGGGGGACACTGTTGGCGCAATC
>CACZPR010000051.1 GCA_902783155.1 uncultured Spirochaetaceae bacterium | reverse complement strand
TATCTTCAGGTTGGACTTGTACCTTTCGTTGAAGCTCCGAACATCCTCGATAAGTCCCTGCGCAAAACGGACCATCCTTTCGGCTCCACCGTTTCCGGCATTCTCCATAAGACCGACGGCGGCCATGTATGCGTCACCTATGGTCTTGATTTTTTCAATGCCGCTTTCCTGCGCCCTGATGTCAAAGCGGGAGACCAGCTTGTTCAGCATGGTGACAACCTGTTCCGCGCTCATCCTGTCGCTCAGCTTTGTGAATCCAACAATGTCGGTGAAAAGGACCGTCACGTTTGGATATTTCTTGGCTATAATCTGTCCGGGTTTTTCGCTCAGCTCCTTTGCGATTGGGGCAGGAAGTATGTTCAGAAGAAGCCGCTCGGATTTTTCCTTCTCCTGCCTAAGTTCGTGCGTCCGCTCCACAACCTTGTTCTCCAGGTCGGACTGGTAGCGTTCCATAATCTGGATGCGCTCGTTCTGCATCCTGTTGATTGTGGAGGCCTGCTCGCGTATGTTCTTGATGTGGCTCACCATGTCCTCGGTCATCTGGGAGAATGAGTGGTAAAGATTTTCAACCTCGTCGCCGGTGTGGATTCCAAGCTCCTTGATTCTTTCGACACAGGCATTCATTTCCGCAAGATTTCCATTGCTGGACATGAAGTCCCCTGCATAGTACGCAATCCTGTTGATTGGCTTGGAAAGGTACCTGTTCGAGAGCCACAGTCCGATGGTCAGAATCACCACGAAGATTCCTACAAAATACAGGGCAATCTTCCCGATGAACTGCCGCTCGTATTCCTTCAGCTTGTCCATGGAAATGTCCGCACCGACATAAACGCAGGTTTTTCCGTCGCTGCCGAACGTGGGTCTGTAGACTGTAAGGAGCCATCCATAGCGGTCGTTGGATTCAAGCGGCTCAATCTCTTTTCCGGCAAGAAGGTCGGGGACCAGCGGAAGAAAGGTCTCGTCGAATTCAATAAGTTCCCCCACGGCGAAGTCCTGGCCCTCAACATCGGTGTCAAAAATTGTATGGCATCCGTCCTCAAGAATCTGGTAGACATATAGATACTTTATGTCGGGGATGTTCTCGCGGATTTCGCACAGTCGTTTGTGTGACTGGGCGTAGCCCTCGGTGGATTTTCCGTTTTTTATGTACTCCCCAACCATGTCCACGTCAATGCTGCCTGCCGCAAGCTCCACCGCCCCATTCGCCATACGGATATGCTCCGAGCGTGAGTTGCTTTCATAGAGCTTCAGGCTGATTATTGCCATCGTAAAGGTCAGGACAAGAGCCGCAAGGGCCATGGCTACCGCAATCTTAATCTTAAGGGAATTTACTGATTTTTTTTGGCCGTCGCTGTTACGCATTTCGAGTTCTCCTCGTTGTTTTTCTTTCTCCCACCGGTAAACCATCTTCCATTACACAGTATACACCACTTAAGGGTTTTTTGAAGCAAGTTTTTAGCTAAAAAAGTCTTACAAGCACAGCACCATGCGCCGGGACCGATTTTACAAGAACGCTGTCACCGGCAACAGGGGCGTAATCCCTCCGCTCCCACAAATCACGCTGCGAGTAAAGTCCACCGGGAGAAAGGCATCCTGTCTCGGAAAGGTTTATGGAAATCTCCGCATCCTCGTCCCTAAAATTGAAGAGGGCAAGGTTGACTGCCATACCCCTTGCGGGACAACCGTTTCCAAGACTCATCCAGGCGCACTTGTCTTCGTCACGGAAAAGCTGTCTTGCACCATGGCTGTTTTTTTCGAGCGAAAGGACCTCGATGTTTGTGAGAAGCGGAAGTGTCTCTTCGTCCAGCTGGGGAAGGTCGGTTCCAATCATCAGGGGGCTTCGGAAAATGCACCAGAGGGTCATCATTGTCCGTCTCTCGGCGGGGGTCAGCCTTGTGTACCATTCGGAGCCAAATCCGCGTCCAAGTTTTCCAAGGGGAAGCATGTCGCAGTCGGGCCAACATCCTGGACCAACGTGTTTCTGCCAGACCTCGCAGCGTTCAAACATCGCACGGAGGAGCGGCCATGTGTCCCAGAAGTCGTCGGTGATTCTCCACAGGTTCGCATATTTTTCAAGGTGCCATGCCTTTTCAATCAAGGCGGGTCCGGGACTTAGGGAAAGAACCATGGGTCTCCCGGATTTTTCTATGGCGGCGGCAATCATTTCGATTTCCTTTTCAGCCGAGTATGGATTCTCCGGGTACATGTTCGTGTTGCAGATGTCGTCCACCTTGACATAGTCCACGCCCCACGACGCATATAGACTGAAAATGCTGTCGTAGTATTCCTGCGCACCTTCCTTGGTCCAGTCCACCCCGTACATGTCGCCATTCCACCTGCTGATGCTGAATGGATTTGCAATCCGGTCGGCGGTTATGTTGGTCCCAAGAATTTTCGTGTGGTTCTGGGCGCAGATTCTCGGGATGCCACGCATTATGTGGATTCCAAACTTGAGTCCGAGCGAGTGTATGTATTCAGAAAGAGGCGCAAATCCACGTCCGTCCGCGCTTGAAGGAAAACGGTTGGGAGCGGGAATCTGCCTTGAGTATTCGTCTATGCAGAATTTGCTGAAAGGTATGTACTGGACCTTTGGATTCTGTGAACCTGCGTCCGGGTCCGACCACTGGATGTCTATCACAATATATTCCCAGCCATATTTTTTTAGGTTCTTCGCCATGTATTCCGCATTTGCCCTGACCTGGGCCTCGTTGACCATGGTTCCGTAATAGTCGTAGGAATTCCAGCCCATCGGTGGAAATTTTGCGGCGTCGTTTTTTGAATACATCTTTTCTCCAAAAATATCCCGACGAAAAAGCCGGGGCATGAAAAAAAGGACCGTCCCGAAAGACAGTCCTTTATTGGTTGCTCTAAAGCATTAAGTCCTGGTAACAGGAATTACTGCTCGAATCCGCTGACGTTAACACCGTTTGAATCAACTGTGATTGAAGGTGTTGTAGCCTTTACTTCTGGAACCTCAACCTTTACTTCTGGAACAGAAACATCGGCGTTGTTGCCAACCATCTTCATAACGACCTGATAGTCAGCCTGCTTCCACTGTGGATCGATGTCCAGTGTGAGGTCAGTGTTGAAGCTGAGTCCCTTTGTGAACTTGTATGAACGAAGTGTCTTCTTGCATGAGAATGTAAGAGTAATTCCATCCACACCAGCTTCCCACTTGAAGTCATCGCCATCAATGTTCTTCTTTGTGAACGTGTAGATTACTTTGCCTGTCTTTGCATTTGAAAGTGTTACAGCAAAGTTACCATCTGTGTCGGCTCCAAGGGTCCAGTTCGCGTTCCAGTTTGGATCCAACCATGTTCCCTCAATCTGAGCACCAGCTGCGAAGCTTGATCCGATGGCAACAAGAGCAACTGCTACCAATGCCAAAATCTTTTTCATAAAAATCACCTCTCTTTGAAAAGATAGCTTTATTATATAGCACAAATAAATTTTTGCAAGTAAAATTTAAAAAAATTTAAAAAAATTCCGATAATGGAAATCCAAATGCCCATAAACCCCCGATTTTACTAGGTTTGTGGCCCCTACTCAGAATCATAGTCAAGCAGGGTTGTGACGTTCAGAGGGTCCAAAGTCTTCCTAAAATTGAGAAACGGAAGCCCAACGACACCAAAAACGTCCGTAACAATACCCCCCCCCTGTTCAACAAGGTTCTTTGCCGCGGCAAGGGTTCCACCGGTTGCAACAAGGTCGTCAACAAGAAGTATGTTCTGTCCGCTCTGTATGTCGGCGCAGTGGACCTCAATCTCGGCGGTTCCATATTCAAGGCTGTAGGAGCATGTGTAGGTCTTTCCCGGGAGCTTTCCCTTTTTCCGTATCAGCACAAGCGGAATCCCCATTTTCTGGGCAAAGGGGGCCGCAAAAATGAATCCCCTGGACTCGATTCCCGCCACGGCATCTATTTTTTTTCCGGCATAGATTTCAGCCATCCTGTCGATGCAGTAGCTGAATGCCTCCGGGTGCCTCAGTATTCCCGTGATGTCGTAAAAAAGAACGCCGGGCTTGGGAAAATCAGGGACCCTGCCGATAACCCTGTCCAGAACCTCAAAATCCTTGTTCATAAAATCCTCCAAAAAATTTCCACAAGTTAAAAAAGCCGCCCCATTTTACAAGGACGGCCCATATCATCGTTCCAACGGAATCTGTTTTTATTCCTCGAACTCTTCGGAATCCTCATCGGATGGCTCTTCTTCCGGCTCCTCATCAAGCTCCACATCAGCGTCAGGAGTTTCATCGTCAGAAGCGTCATCCTCCGGCTCCACGTCCGCTACGGCTGGTTCCTCGGCTTTTTCTGACTCCTCAAGCGATGTTGACACTGCTGCCTGGACAGCCTCATCCATTGAGACAATCTCCACGGCCTCGTTCACGTCGTAGGTTGCAATCACGGTTCCGTTTCCATCGACCAGCTTTACCTGCGTCACCTTCTTCTGGTAGTTCGTCGAGTCCGCGTTCTTCACCACAACAAAGTTGACCTGGGCAGAAAGAACATTGTCCTTGATGTATCCATCGAAAACAGGCCACTCCTCGGCAAGGTTGTCCTTGTTCAGTGCGTAGCGGAGTCCCCTTGAGGTATAGCTCAGGTCGTTCTCGTTGGACTTTACCGTGAACGGGAAATATTTTTCGGTCCTGTTGAACTGGCTGAAAGAAAGGTTAAGGCTCTCGCCCGAATAGCTGAATTCCTTTGAAACAAGGTCGGAAATCAGGGCCTGCTTCTTTTTGTCTATCGCAGAAAAGAGCGCGTCATATTTTCCACGGATCTCGGCATCCATCGCGGCAATCGCTTCCTTGCGCTTTGACGACACCTTCTCGATTTCCTCGGTCACGCGGGCATTGTACTCGTCGGCACTCTCCCAACCGTACTGCTCCATCTGAGAAATTCTTGCGAACTCCTTCTGCATTTCGGAATTCAAGGCAGAATTTGCTTCCTGGAATGCGGTCTGGTACTCCTCCTGCACAAGCGCACGCTGGTAGTTCAGGTCATAAATCTGGCTGAGATAGTCGCCAAGCCTGTCCTGCGCCCAAGCTGAAACACCAATAACTGTTGACACCAAAACCAAAGCTATTTTTTTGATACACTTCATAAAGAAAAACGCTCCTATTGCATTGATTTTTGGTGGAATCAAAAAAAGAAAATTTTAAGAATCCACCGATACATCAATTATAGGGGCTAGTTTACGTGCCGTCAACAAAAATATTGGGCAAAGTGATGGAGTCTCCTCCGTGTCAGTTGATTGGGTCAAAATCCGGGGAGGACTTTATTCTTTCCAGATGGACATGGACATTGGGGCTGTTCTTTACAAACTGCTCCAGGGTAAGCTCCTTTCCTGACTGGAAAACAACGCAGTCAAATTTTCCGTTCGCCCTGAAATACGGAAGGAATATGGCCGTCGAATTGAAAACCATCTCGTCCGCCTTTACTGCTGACGGCTGCTGGATTGCGCCCAAAAATATCGTGTCGGGCTCGGTGACGGCAAGGACATAGAGAAGAGACTTTAGCGTGTCGGTTCCGTAGCCAACATTCTTTATATAACCAACGGCGGGAAGAACACGGCCATCCTCGGTGAGTGTCGATACAAAGAAATTGTCGGTGACATCCACACCGCACTTGTCCCATGTGAAGAACCTGTTGCCCGCGTGTACCGAGTAGACTTTTTCCGCAAGATGCCTGTCCCAGTCAAGGTTGAGGGTGAAATTCCATTCCTGGCCCATTACATCGCGCTTGGAGATTCCGCCACCCTTGACGGTAGGAACAACCAGGTCCGATATTTTTGTGCATTTTCCTAAAATCGGTCTCAAAAGTCCATCGACAAACCACTTGGCAAATCCAGGCGCACCGACGGTTATTGGTTTTTCGCCGTTGTCCTCTTCCGGTGGATTTTTCAGCCAGTAGTTAAGGGCCTCGTCCTCAATCTCCCTGTCGAAAGGCTCCCCCGTGGTGATTGAGTAGAGAACGCCCTTCTCGTTGTATGCGGCATCCTCAACGTAGGTCACTTTCTGTGTGCGGCTGCGGATTTCGGGAATCAATGCGGTTATGTTCGCGTACTGGTTTTTGTCCGGGACAACGTAGCCCCAAGGCAGGCTCTTTCTTGTAAGGTTGAAGAGGGTCTGGAATGTCGTGGTGTAGAGATTTGCAAACGGAATTGTTATTGGAACACCGCGGCTCAGATAGGAACCGTAGACCATCATGTCCACCACGGTCTTTTTTCCGTCCGGGCGAATCTGGAGATAGACTTCCGGCGAGTCGGTAAAGTAGATTACAATCTTTTCGGCCTCACCTGTAAAACGGTTTCTGTAGAGAAGCCAGGCACCGCATGAACTTCTGTTGAAAGAAGGCTCATCGACCACATCGACAACAGTGTTTCCGACCATGTGGGTGACTTTGAGAAGGGTTGAAGGAGTAACGACCACCACGGTGGACTGTCCCTCCCTTTCCGACCTGACCTGGAAAAGATTTTCCTGGGAATCGGAGTAGACTTCCGATGGACGGCCGTTCAACTGCGAGAGGGGTGCCCGAATCCATGAGTCAAGCACTGTGCGTCTGACCTCGGTTGAATCCGGGACACTCAGCTTTATGTAGTCGGCGGAGGCATGGGCAAGCGCAAAAAAAGCGGCCAGCACCAGCACAAGAATCCGTTTTAGCGGAAAAGAGTTTTTCATTTTACCATCCTCCCGGAATTAAAAATCGCCCCACCACGGAAACCAAGTTTTTAAAGATTCCCTGCGACAGTATCGGCAGAATTTGGCTCAGGCTTTACTACAGTTCCGTCTGGATTGTGAATCATTCCGTCGTCCTCCTCGTCCGGGTGGCGACCGGCCGGTGCATTGCTAAGAAGCAGCTTGAGTCGGTTCAACTGGTTGACCTCGCTGGAACCCGGGTCAAAGTCGATTGCGGAAATGTTTGCGTTCGGGTAGCGTCTCCTCAGCTCCTTTATCATGCCCTTGCCGGTAACGTGGTTCGGAAGACATGCGAACGGCTGCACACAGGCAATGTTCGGTACCCCGCTGTGGATAAGTTCGACCATCTCTGCCGTGAGGAACCATCCCTCGCCCATTATGTTTCCAATCTGAACAATGTCGTCAACACCCTTCATCAGCGTGTAGATATCTACAGGCGGCTCAAAGCGGTGGCTCTTTTTCAGGCACTTTCCTGCGTATCTGCGGTAGAGTTCCAGAATCCTTACGAACATCCTCGCGTTCTTTTCGGTCTTTGCCGGGAATGCAAGCTCCTTGTGGCGGAATATTCCTGTGCTGAACGAGTAGAAGAAGAAATCTGCAAAACTTGGGACATTTGCCTCCGCACCCTCCCTTTCTATGGTGTTCACAATCTGGTTGTTCGCCGTCGGATGGAATTTTACCATAATCTCTCCGACCACGCCTATCCTTGGCTTTTTGATTGGGAGAAGCGGAAGATTGTCAAAATCCCTTATGATTCCACGGATTGCCTTTCTGTAGGAATGTCCGTCCAGACGCTTCAATGCAACGGAAGCCTTTTCGTCCCATTTTTCATAAAGTGCATCCGCGCTTCCTGGAACAGCCTCATAGGGTCTTGTCCTGTAGAGGCACTGCATGAGTAAATCGCCAATGACCGCAGCCCTCAACGCCCTGTGGATTGCGACCGGTGGAATGGAAAATCCCGGGTCCTTTTCAATCTGCTGGACGCTCAAAGTTATTACAGGCACATTCTCAAATCCGGCATCCTTTACCGCACGTCTGATGAAGGCCGCATAGTTTGTGGCGCGGCATCCACCTCCGGTCTGGGACATGAGTATGGTTGTGTTGTTCACGTCGTACTTTCCACTCTGGAGGGCGGCAATCATCTGTCCGGTGACGAGTATTGACGGATAGCAGGCATCGTTGTTGACATACTTGAGGCCAACCTCGACCGCCTTTGGGTCAACCGCATCCAGAATCACCAGATTGAATCCGCTGTACGAGAACACGCGCTGGAAAAGACGGAAATGGATTGGACTCATCTGCGGACAGAGGATTGTGTGTGTCTTCCGCATCTCCTTTGTGAAAATCCGTCTGTGGTAGGCGGCACTCTTTGTCGGGAGTTTCTTTCCGCTCCTCTGTCTTGCCTTTACAGCGGCAATAAGCGAACGTATTCTGATTCTAACCGCACCAAGATTGCTTCCCTCGTCAATCTTTATGAGGGTGTACATGCGGCTCTTTGCCTTCATGATTTCATCAACCTGGTCGGCGGTAACTGCATCAAGTCCACAGCCAAATGAGGTCAGCTGCACAAGCTCCAGGTCGGGCATGTTCGAGACAAAAGCGGCAGCACGGTAGAGCCTGTTGTGGTAAACCCACTGGTCCATAACGCGCAGGGGACGCTCAATCTGTCCAAGATGGGCAACCGAATCTTCCGTGAACACCGCAAGTCCAAGCCCGTGAATCATTTCGGGGATTCCGTGGTTGATTTCAGGGTCCAGATGGTAAGGCCGACCCGCAAGCACAATTCCGTTCGCACCACGGCGAATCATGTTTTCCAGAGCTTCCTCACCAGCATTCTCGACATCCTTCTTGAACTGTTCCTGTTCCGCCCACGCAGCCTCAACGGCATCATCCACACGATTTTTTGTGAGGGACCTGAAATGTGGAGAAAGCACCTCGAAAAGACGCTCGGCAAGACGCACCTTGTCGTAAATTGGAAGGAACGGGTTCAGATAGAGAATGGACTCGTCCTGCCTGATTTGGTCTATGTTGTTTCTGAGGACCTCGGAATAGCTTGTGACTATGGGGCAGTTGTAGTGGTTCCCCGCTCCTGCATCCTCCTGCTTTTCATAGGGCGCGCATGGATAGAATATGAACTTGCATCCGCTCTTGAGAAGGCTCTCCAAATGTCCATGGCTGATTTTTCCCGGATAGCACACCGACTCCGATGGAATTGTCTCAAGACCCTTCTCGTAGATTCCACGGCTGGACCTTGGTGAAAGGCGCACACGGAATCCAAGCTTGGTGAAAAATGTAAACCACAGAGGATAGTTTTCGTATATGTTCAGCACACGCGGAATGCCAACATCGCCCATGGTCGCTTCCTCGGGTGAGAGAGGCTTGTACTGGAACAGTCTCCTGTATTTCCAGTCGAACAGGTTCGCAAGGTTCTTCGGGTCCTCGGCATCGTCAAGTTTTGAGGCCTCCCTGTTGCTTGCGTCAACAACCGTGTCCTCATTTCCAAGCTCCGCGCCCCTTTCGCACCGGTTTCCGGTAACAAATTTTCTTGTGGAGCGGTCGGTCGTGAACGTGTTGATTGTAAGGAGACAGTTGTTTGAACACTTTCCGCATCTCCTCAGCTCCAGGTCCACCTTGAAGGATTCCAGCTGCTCAAGGGTCGCTATCGAAGATTTTACAGTCTTAGGGGTCTGGTCGGGGTCATCCGGTTTTGGACGGCGCAAATCCTCCCACTGGTCCTGCGCAATAAGTGCCGAACCGTAAGCACCCATGAGTCCCGCAACATCAGGACGGAAGACGTTCACACCGGAAATCTTTTCAAACGCACGCAGCACGGCATCGTTGTTGAATGTTCCACCCTGCACGACAACCTTTTTTCCAATCTCCTCGGCATTTCTCAGCTTGATTACCTTGAAGAGTGCATTCTTTATTACCGAATACGAAAGTCCCGCGGAAATGTCGGCAACTGTCGCACCCTCTTTCTGCGCCTGCTTTACACGGCTGTTCATAAATACCGTACACCTTGTTCCCAAATCGACGGGCTTTGGCGCGAGCAACGCTATTTTTGAAAATTCCTGGACGCTCATTCCCATGGTCCGGGCAAAGTTGTCAAGGAAACTTCCGCATCCTGATGAGCAGGCCTCGTTCAGCTGGATTGAAGTTATGGCTCCGTCCTTCATTCTTAGGCACTTCATGTCCTGTCCGCCAATGTCCAGAAGGAATTCCACGCCGGGGACAAAGAAATCAGCGGCACGGTAATGGGTTATGGTCTCCACCTCACCAGCGTCAACACCAAGGGCTGCCTGGAAAAGAGCCTCGCCATATCCTGTGGAAACGGAGCGCGCAATATAGCAGTCCTTCGGAAGTATGGAATAAAGCTGCTTGAGTACCCTGACCGCCAAATCAACAGGATTTCCCGCATTCACGTCATAGAAACGCCAGAGGATTGCACCGTTTGTGTCGGTAAGTACAGCCTTTGTTGTGGTAGAACCAGCGTCCAGTCCAAGGAAAACAGGTCCGTGGGTTTTTGAGAGGTCGCCCGCGAGAGCCTTTTCCTGGGCATGTCTTTTGAGGAATTCATCCAAGTCGTCCTGGTTTTTGAAAAGGGGCTCCAGACGCTGGACTTCCTGCATCTCCGCACCGACAAGGTTCTTAAGGTTTTCACGGAATTCCGCTATGGTTGAAACAGACATTGCGGATGGATTTACCGCCTTGGATTCCCTTTCAGCAGAATATGCCGCGCCGGTCGCCACAAAAAGCTGGCTGTTTTCTGGAACAATGGTCTCGTCTTCGGAAAGTTTCAGCGTAACGGCAAAACGGTAGCGCAGCTGGTCCAAAAAATGCAGCGGTCCACCAAGGAAAGCCACATGGCCGCGTATCGGTTTACCACATGCAAGCCCCGAAATGGTCTGGGACACCACCGCCTGAAAAATGGACGCGGCAATATCCTCACGACGGGCACCCTCGTTTATGAGCGGCTGGACATCCGTCTTGGCAAAAACGCCACACCTTGCCGCTATCGGGTAGATTGTGGTGGCCCCCTTCGCAAGTTCGTTAAGACCCATGGCATCGGTTTCGAGCAGGGCGGCCATCTGGTCAATGAAGGCTCCAGTACCGCCGGCACAGGTTCCGTTCATCCTCTGCTCCATGCCGCCCTTGAAATATGTAATCTTTGCGTCCTCGCCACCAAGCTCTATGACAACATCCGTCTGGGGAATCAGTTTGCGGACCGCCGTTGTAGCCGCCACAACCTCCTGAATGAACGGTATCTTTAGCCACTGTGAGACAGAAAATCCACCGGAGCCTGTCACCTTTACGCTGACCTTCTGGGAACTGCCGCCGGGAAGCTCCTCCTCCAGCCTGTCGAAACATTTGTTAACTACGGATATAATCGTGTTGCGTATGTCTGCCCTGTGGCGTTCGTATGCGCCGTAAATAAGCTTGTCATTTTCATCAAGAGCCACCACCTTTACCGTGGTCGAGCCAACATCAATTCCAATCCGCACGGGAGCGGAAATCGGTCTTGCGGAAGAAATTGATGACAAAGAACTTGATGCTGTATTCAAAGACATAAAAAACCCCTTTTTAAACCTTATTCCACTAGTATACAAAAATATTCGACAATAGAAAATAGGTGGGGTGAAAAAATCATAGCGGATTTGAAATCTGGATTTCGTCGCCAAGATTTACGGCCGAATAGTCGTTCGCCCCAGCCAGATTCAGTATGGACTCCACCATAATCTGGTCCTCCTCGCTGCCCTTCACGATGTACGCAGAGCCGTTGTCCACCGAAAGCTTTCCGACCGCGACAATTTTTCCACCACGGACTATGGCCACAGGAACAAGAGCGCCGCCCGAAGCCTTTGAAGCATAGGAAGAGTACGCCGATTTTTCAACATAAATCTGCATCCTGCTTCCGCTGACCTTGCCGGAAACAAAACCCTGAATCTTTTTTCCATCCCTCACGCAAAGTGCCTGCATCAAGTCGGAATACTGGGAGCCTTGGCTTGAAAGACTTTTGTTCGCCTCGGACAGACTTTTGTTTTCCGTTTTCAGGCTGGAGTTCTGTTCGTCAACGGCCTTTTTTTCCGCAACAAGCCTGTCATATTCTGCCCTTAGTTTTTCGGATTCGGCGGAAAGCTCCGCATTTGCAGAGGAAAGTGTGTCCTTCTCCGCCCTGAGGCTGTCAATTTCGCCACTGGCCGCCAGGGATGAGTCACGCTCTGCAATCAGTGTGGATTTTTCTGCGGCCCACGAGTCCTCCATGGACTTTTTTTGTGCCGCCCAGTCGGATTCCATCTTTGCCTTGATGGATTCCCACTCGCCTTTCTCCTTGTTAAGAGACTCAAGTTCCTGAGTGAGAGCTGCCTTTTCCGATTCAAGACTGTCCTTCGCGCTTGTCAATGCAGCGTTCGCACCCGCAAGTTCCTCGTTTGTGGCGGAAAGACCGTTCTTTTCGTTTGAGAGAGCCTCGTTCGCACCCTCCAGAGCCGTCTTTTCTTCGGTCAGGGTTTCGTTTTTACTGATGAGGTCCTTCTTTTCACCCTCCAGACCCTCAATCTGTGTGGCCATGTTGGATTTTTCGGTCTCCAGCGTCCTGTTTTTTTCCTCAAGCTCGTATTTTTTTCCGAGCAGACTGTTCACTTCCGCAACCGAAGCCACCGCAAGCTCATTTCCCGCGCTGTTCGCAATCTTCTGCATGGAAGAGGCAAAACTTGGGATGGCGTTTTTCTGCGGAAGTCTCAAAAATCTGGAGCTGATTGTTGAAATCTCGTTGAAATATCCCTGCTGCTTTCTGAGGGCGGACTTGAAATTGTCGGAGGCATTTTCGTCCAAAACTTCCTGTGTGCCTGTATAGTATCTTGCATAGGAATTCGTGGCCTTTTTCACAATGGAAAGAACTGCCCCGTCATCTGCAAAAGTCGGGTCGTACTGGCCAATAACATAGTCAACGACCTCCTGCTGCTTTTCAATGGACTCCTGCTGCTGCTTTTCCAGATTTTCCTGAAGGTCGGTGATTTTACCCTCGTACTCCTTGGTCATCTTCTGTTTTTCAAGCTGGTGGAGCTGTTTTTCACTGTCCATCTCCGCCTGATGCTCCCTCGCCTGCTGTACCGTGGTTGTGTCGTACTGTGCGAGCTGCTGCTGGTAGAGACTGATTTTCTGCTCAGACTCCGCAATCTTTGCATCTATTTCCGCGACGGACGCAATGGCCGCCTGATATTCGGACTGTATTTCGCTTTCCCTTTTTCTTCTTTCGGATGCGTCCTTAAGGTTCATGGACTCCAGGGTTGCAAGGGACGATTTTCTGGCCGACTCAGCCTGCTCGATTACAGCCTTTCTCTGTGCCTCAAGATTCGCCTTGTTAGCCGACTCCTCGTTAATCTGGGACTGTGTTCCGCTCACCAAATCAAGAAGGTTGCTGAGGTTCAGGTTGTCAAAACTTTCGACCTCAACCTCAATCTTTCTGTTCTGCCTGTTGACTATGGAGACAATCGTTACCGCCATGATTCCGACAAAGAGGAAGGCCGCAAGCATCCAGAGCAGAACCGGGAACAGATTTTTCATTCCGTTTGATTTTGTCGCCGCATATTCCTCGGCCAAATCATATTTCACCCCGGACGCTTCGGTTGGCAGATTCCGCGACTCCTGCTCCAGAAAATCCTGTATGCTGCTTTTCACCTTGGCCACACGGGCAGACGAACCAATCCTGTCGGAAAAAAGATCCGAAGAATGGCTTCCAGAGTCCGCCGCCACATTTTTTTCTATTTCGTTGCCATTGTCCATATTCCACTCCAATCAGCAGGTGCGTTCTTCAGACCCATGCGGTCAAGGAAAACCTTGCCAACATCCATGTCGCTCTTCTTGAACTGGCTCCGCGCAGTCTTCCAGTCACCGGAATAGTAGGCCCTGAGTCCCGCCTCGAATTCCTCAAACTTTTCAAGCGTGTAGTATTCCGCAAAGTCCGCATCCTCCTGCTCCAAGTCCATGGGGAAGAAAATCTTTTTGCCCTCCAGCTTTCCCTTCACCTGCACAGTGTCGATTTCAAAGAACCTGTATCTTCCTGCACCCTCAGGAACCTTGAGGACCTCGTTTTTCACGTACTCGCTGCAAAGGACCGGGACCTTGTAAATCCGCGTAAGCCCCTCGATTCTGGACGCCGAGTTAACGTTGTCGCCAATTACAGTGTTAGCCATGTACTTGTTCGAACCGATGTTTCCGTAGAAGACCTCGCCCCCGTCGATTCCAACACCGATGTCTATCATCACGGCCTCGAAAACCTTCTGAGTCTGGTCGTTGAACTTGCCCTGGTCCACCAGCTCCTTTTTGCGCGCAATCATCTTTTCGCGGAACTTCTTTGTCTGCTGGGTCATCTTCCATGCGCACGAAACAGCGTCAACCGATTTCTGTGGATTGACATTCTCCTTTGTGCCGTCGATTCCAAACACACCCAGAACGGCATCTCCAATCAGGGAGCCTATGAACGCCTTTGACCGGTGGTCCCCGCTTTCGTCCGGCTGTATTATCCCGATTATTGAGTTGTAGTGAATGTTGAGGAGGCGGATAATCTCGTTTCCAAGAACCTCCGTCCTGTTCGTAAAATTCTTGATGTCGGTGAAAAGGATTGTGAGCTGCCTCTGTTCACCCTTAAGCTCCACCCTCTTCTCGTTGTACGCCATGTCAACCACGTGCTTTGACACAAATTTCTGGAAAATATTTCTCAGAGTGGCGGTGTTAAGGTAGAGGTTGTTGAAGTTGGCCGCAAGATAGGTGATGTCGTCGTTCGGCGCGTCGCTTATGTCTATCGGGGCCTCCAGTTCGCCGGAAGACATTGTGTCCAGCTGCTGCGAACGGTGGAGGTCGTACACGTCCTTTGTAAATTTCCTCACATTGCTGAAAAGCACGTTCAGCACGGAGATTCCAACGACCATGAAAAAGGCGGTCATAACAAGTATGATTATTGAAATCTTCAGAAAGATTCCGTACATCTCACGGTTGGTGTCGGCTGTCAGTTCCCCGCGAATCAAAAAGCATTTCCAGTCGCTGTGGTACTTGAACACACCCATGTACTCCTCGCCGTTGGGAGAAAAAAATGTCACGGAGCCTTCGACCCTTTCCGGTGTCCCAGCTTTCTGTGCAGCCTCATAGGCCTCGTTCATTTTTTCAAGGGCGTTCTGGTCGGAAAAATTGTACCAGCTGTGGCTAGTGTCCTGTCTTGCGCTGAAGACTATGTTTCCGCCGGCAGTGACACCCATCGCAATCGAGTGCGGCTTGGAAAAATCCCTACGCGCGGCCTCCTCTATGCTTTCAAGGGACTCGTTCCTTTTCTGGGAGTAAAGGCTTATCTGGTACTGGTTGGTGGCGTTTGTGTACAAATCGGAAAGATGGTAGACCAGAAGCTCGTTGGTCAGCGAGATAGTCTGCCTCTGGGTAAAAACAAGCGTGATGAAGTTGGTGCTGAGACATGAGAGCAGAATCAGAACTATAAAGACCACAAGAATTTTTGCGGATATTGGAACTATTGATGTATTCCCTACTTTCTGGAACCTCACTCCTTTTGAAATTTTATTAGAGGAACCCATCTCAAACCCCCGATGAAAACTTTTTTAGGAAAAACAGTTGACTTGTTTACCTTAATTTAACTAAGTTTTATTTCCTATTATAATACACCGATTGATTTAATTTTACAACTATTTTATTCTTCCTGTATGGAAACAAACGAAACCAATGAAAAAAACAGCAAAACCGTGTCCGGCAAAGGCAGGTCATCCCTTGTCAAAAAAGGGCTGTTCCTTTCCGTGCTGACACTTTTTTCAAGAATACTGGGGCTTGTACGTGAAATGACCAAGGCCCACTTCATGGGAACAAGCTCATACTCGGACGCATTCGGCGTTGCTTTTATGATTCCGAACCTTTTCAGACGACTTTTCGCCGAGAACTCAATATCAGTGGCCTTCATCCCCACGTTCAAGGGATATCTGGAAGACAGCGACAGTCCGGAGGGAAAAAAGACGACACAGGAATTTGTGAGCGCGACATTCACCCTTGTCAGCTTCCTGACGGTCTGCTTTGTCACCGTAGGAATAATATTCGCCCCGCTGATTCTAAGAATCTTCTATAAAGAAGCGGATGCCGAATCAATGAACGAAGCCGTAATCCTCACAAGAATCATGTTCCCCTACCTGATTATCATTTCCATTGCGGCACTTTTCCAGGGCATACTCAACGGCCTGAAGATTTTTTCTCCGTCGGGATTCACTCCGATCCTTTTCAACGGCATCGTGATTCTGGCGACCTACATCCTCACACCCATTCTCACAGGCAATATCGAAGACAACGAAGTAAAAGCCCAGATGGCAGCCAGGGCAATGTCCATCGGCGTAATAACGGGAGGCCTGGTGCAGACTTTGTTCCAGCTACCATTCGTCCTGAAAAACAACTGGAAGATTACGTTCATATCGCTCCGGAAGACATTCTCAAATCCGGGAACAAAAAAAGTCCTTAAGCTGATTGGACCCACAATAATCGGAATGGCCGCGTACCAGCTGAACGACATAGTTTCATCGGCCCTGGCGACACGTACGGGTGCAGGAGTCTACTCAAGCCTCAGCTACTCGCTCAGACTGCAGGAACTCATTTTGGGAATATGCGCCGTAACGATTGGAACAGTCATCCTTCCCGACCTGACCGGATTCGCAAAGAAAAACGACTGGATCAACTTCAACGAAATGCTGACACAGTCCGTAAGGATAATGGCATTCATCTCGATTCCAATCACGTTCTACGCTCTCTGCATGGACGAAAACCTGATCAAGCTCGTGTTCTCTACCGGGCGCTTCGACGAATCATCTGCGGAAATGACGGTGAACGTTTTCAGGTTCCACATAATCGGACTGTTCTTCATTGCGGTCAACCGTGTCATAACCCCTTCGTTCTACGCACAGCTGGACAGCATAAGCCCAACCATAGCCGGACTGATTAACTTTGCGCTCAACATGGCACTGGCATTCATACTTGTAAAACCGATGGGCGGTCCGGGAATCGCGCTCGCACTTACAATATCGTCGTTCTTCAACACTGTGGCACTTTTCATATTCCTGCGCAAAAACAAAAACATCGACGTGGGAAAGACAGTGACATCGACCCTGCTCTACTCGCTCAGGATGATTGTGTTTTCCGCCGTGGCTTCGGTTCCGGTACTTCTTCTGCGCGGAAAGATTATCTCACTCTTTGATGGACACAGCCGGTGGATTTCGCAGGGAGTTCCAGTCATAATAACGGCAGCAATGTTCGCGCTGATTGGACTTGGGCTTATGGCATTGACAAGGGACCCGCTCCTGAAATCGGTCGTAAGGAAATTCAAAAGAAAATAAAAATGCCCGGAGAGGGGCTGATAAAAATCAGTTAATAAAATGAAGAAAAAGGACAGAAAAATGGAACAGAAGATTACAGAACTTACGGGAAAGGATTTTGACTCGGTGATTTCGGGCGCGGACCTGAAAAAAATATATGCCGGACGACGTGAAAGGCTTGTCCAGATTATGAGGGAAAAAAATATCGGTGCGGTGGTATTTGAGGACAGCGAGGACAAAAGGGACTGCGCAATCAGATACCTGACGGGACATCCAAGCGATGCGGCACTGATTATAACTTTGGACGGATTTTCAACTCTGGTTCCCTGGGACGAAAACCTTGCCGCAATCAAGGCACACGCCGACAAAGTGATTCCATCAACAAAATTTGACCGCGACAATATACGAGCCGCTTCCGAAGTGCTGAAGAATTTTTCATGCGAAAATCCAACAGTCGCCATTCCACCGGAGACCACATTCATCCGCCACCAAAAATTTGTTGACGCGCTAAAGGGCTGGACCGTAGAGTGCAAAGAGGATTCCATACACACGGCGGCAAAAAACATGCGTGCAAGGAAGGACGAATATGAGATTGCATGCACAAGAAAGGCCTGCTCAATCACATCGGGAATGACGGATGAAATCATCAGGATGCTCTCCGACGGAAAAATCCACACGGAAATAGATGTCGCACTTTTTGCAGAAAGAAGATTAAGGGAACTTGGATGCGAGAGGACCAGCTTTGATACATTGGCGGCAGGTCCGGAAAGAAGTTTCGCAATCCACGCCTTCCCCGGATACACGAACGGAAGCTGGGGACAGAGCGGAATCTCGCTTCTCGACTACGGTGTGTGCTTCGAGGGCTATGCAAGCGACTGCACGATAACCGTCGCAAGGGGAAAACTGAGCGCAGAACAGACCGAGATTCTTGATTTGGTCCAGAAAGCGGCGGACGAATGTCTAAAGCTCTACAAACCCGGAAAGCCAATCAGGGATGCAGTGAAAGCAGCCGATGACATTTTTGCGGAAAAAGGAAAATCCATGCCGCACGGACTTGGACATGGAACGGGCCTTGAAATCCACGAAAATCCATTCGTAAGCACAAGGTCCCCGGAGACCAAGCTGTTTGAAAGCGGAAACATTGTCACCCTGGAGCCAGGACTTTACGACCCCAAGCTCGGTGGATGCCGTCTGGAAAACGATGTGCTGATTACCGACGACGGAAACTGCGTCCTCACCAACTCAAGGATTTTCAGGATGTAACCCCGAATCACCAACCCCGCACGAATAAAGTGATGTTATTAGAGGTTCCCAAAAAAATATTTTTCTACTATAATTGTGCATAAAAATTATGCACAAAATACACGCAAGTTTTTTTGGGAGCTAACGGAAATGCAATTTATTGAAGGCGGAGTTACAGCGGCAAAAGGTTTTCTGGCCAACGGCATCCTTTGTAAAATCAAGGAGAGCCGGACCACCAACGACACCGCTCTTGTCTATTCGGAAAAAATGTGCAACGCGGCTGGGGTTTTCACTCAGAACCGTGTGAAGGCTGAGGCGGTCAAGCTTACAAAAAAGAATATCGCCAACGGAAAAATACAGGCCGTAATCGCCAATTCCGGAAACGCAAACTGCTGCACCGGGGAACAGGGAGCGAAGGTCGCACACAGGATGGCGGAGCTTGCCGCAAAGGAGCTTGGCATTTCCCCGGACGACGTGGTTGTCTGCTCCACAGGTGTCATCGGACAGCAGCTTCCGGTTGAAAAGATAGAGTCCAAAATCCACGAGCTTGCATCGGGCCTGAGCAAAAAGGGGCACGAGGAAGCAAGGGTCGCCATAATGACCACGGACACCCATTTCAAGGAGTGCGCCGTCGAAACGGAGATTGGCGGAAAGACCGTCCGGATTGGTGCAATGTGCAAGGGTTCGGGAATGATTCACATCAACCTGGGAACCATGCTTGCCTTTATGACCACCGACTGCGCAATCACAAGCGAGATGCTGGAAAAGGCTCTCAGGAAAAGCATTGAAAAGACATACAACTGCGTATCCGTTGACGGAGACACATCCACCAACGACACTCTCACGATTCTTGCAAACGGAATGGCCGAAAACCCGACAATCACATGCGAGGGAAAGGACTTTGACGCGTTCTGCGAGGCTCTGGACCAAATCAACACGGTAATGGCAAAAAAGATTGCCGCCGACGGAGAGGGTGCGACCAGGCTGATTGAATGTAACGTCAAGGGCGCAAAGGATGTGGCGACTGCAAGGGGTCTTGCCAAGGCCGTAATCTCATCTTCACTCGTAAAGGCCGCAATGTTCGGATGCGACGCAAATTTCGGACGCTTCCTCTGTGCAATGGGCTACTCTGGATTCGACTTCAACCCGGAAAACACAAGCATCTGGTTCACAAGCCAAAACGGTGCAAAAAGATATTTCGACGACACGAAGCCTTTTGAGGTCCACGGTGAAAATTCCGTACTCGTATACAGCGACGGAGTGCCGACGAATTTCGACGAGGACCTTGCGAAAAAAATCATGAGCGAGGAGGCCGTGGAAATTCTGGTGCAGTGCAAGGACGGAAATGCGGAGGGAACGGCTTGGGGTTGCGACCTTACCTACGACTACGTAAAAATCAACGGCGACTACAGGACATAAGGGGATTATATTATGGAAGAGAATATTGAAAACACGGATGCAACTGTAGTTGACCCAAGGCTCGACAATGCAAAATGGTCCAGCGTTCTTGTTCAGGCGCTCCCCTATTTCAGGCACTGGGTCGGAAAGGTCGTCGTAGTAAAGTACGGCGGAAACGCAATGCTGAACGAAGAGCTTAAGGCATGCGTGATGGAGGACATCGTTCTTCTGAGCACCATAGGAATCAAGGTTGTCCTTGTGCATGGAGGCGGTCCAGAAATCAACCACATGCTTGAGCGTGTCGGAAAGGAAAGCAAGTTCGTCAACGGACTCAGATATACGGACGAGGAGACCATGGAGATTGTCACCATGGTTCTGACCGGAAAACTCAACAAGGACATAGTCGGTCTTCTGATTCAGAAGGGAGGAAAGGCTGTCGGTCTCAGCGGTGTCGATTCGGGTCTGATTCGCGCAAAAAAAATCGACAAGGACGGAGCTGACCTTGGACTGGTCGGTGAAGTGACATCGGTAAACCCGGAGATTGTCCAGAAACTCCTTGACCAGAATTTCATCCCGGTGGTTTCAACCGTGGCTATGGGCGAGACTGGCGACATGAACCGCTACAACATCAATGCGGACACTGCGGCGGCAAAAATTGCTGTTGCTCTTGGCGCAGAAAAATTTGTGCAGCTGACAAATGTTCCCGGAGTCCTGAAGGATGTCAACGACCCCAAGTCACTGATACAGAGAATCCGCATGGCCGACATAGACAAGTATGTTGCCGACGGTACAATAGCCGGTGGAATGATTCCAAAAATCGAATGCTGCATGATGGCAAGACAGGGAGGAGTTCCACGTACCCACATAATCGACGGAAGGGTTCCCCACTCGCTTTTGATTGAAATGTTCAGCGACAGGGGTATCGGAACAATGATTTACTAGCGGGATTTTTCCTGCGCACAAAATTTGGAGAATCTTATGGGAAGCAATATAATAGTAAACAATTATGGTTCCTTCGACGTGACCTTTAAAAGCGGAAAGGGAGCCACACTTACGGATGTCAATGGAAAAAAATACATAGACTTTTTGGCGGGAATCGCGGTCAACTGTCTGGGCCACAACTACGGTCCGCTCGTCAAGGCAATCTCGAAGCAGGCCGCGAAGGAAATCCATGTCTGCAACTATTTCACAAGCGACACCGGAAATGAGTATGCACAGGAGCTTCTGAACGCGACAGGATTTGACGGAGTGTATTTTGGAAACAGCGGATGCGAGGCAAACGAGGCCGCAATCAAGCTGGCAAGGAAATATGGATTTCTGAACGGAGGAGCAAAGCGGAAGACCATCGTCACGCTCAAGAACTCTTTCCACGGAAGGACTCTCGCAACACTCACGGCCACGGGACAGGACAAGTTCCACCCGGATGATTTTGCCCCATACCCGGACGGATTCAAGACCATCGAGGCGAACAACTGGGACGCACTGAGGACGGCATTTGATTCGACCACCGCGGCTCTTATGGTGGAGTGCGTACAGGGAGAAGGAGGAGTGAATCTTCTTGACCCAAAATGGGTACAGGCGGCGGCAAATGAGGCAAGGAGGGCCGGAGCGATAGTCATAGCCGACGAGGTTCAGACCGGAATGGGAAGGACGGGAAGCCTTCTTGCAAGCGAACAGCTACAGTTCAACCCGGATGTGGTGACTCTTGCAAAGGGAATCGCCGGAGGAGTTCCGATGGGAGCAATACTTTTCAGGGGCAAGGCAAACGGAGTTTTCAAGGCGGGCGACCACCAGTCAACTTTCGGTGGAAATCCATTGGCATGTGCGGCGGCCAGGGTTGTGCTCAAGACACTCAAAAGCCCGGACTTTCTTGCGAAGGTTACGGAAAAGGGCGAGTACATACGGTCCACGGTCAAAAGCTGGAACATTCCTATTGTCCAGGATGTAAGGGGCCTTGGACTTATGATTGGAATACAGGTGGAAAAGGATCCCGTGGCGATTGAAAAGGCATGTCTTGAGAAGGGACTACTGTTCAGCACGGCGGGAACAAACACTCTTCGACTTGTTCCTCCGCTCAACATCAGCAAAAAGGAAATCGAGCAGGGACTGGAGATTCTGAAACCGGTTCTTGAAAAATATTCAAGGTAGAGCCATGCACAAAAAAGTAGTTCTGGCGTTGTTCGTTGTCGCCATAGCGGTAATAGCGTTGATATTTCTCAGGCAAAAATACTACCAGGCACCGGAAGAAAAAATAACGGCATCCCGTGTGGTGATTCCGCAGGTTGGACGGACCGACTCCGACGATGACGAGGATGACCTGCTCTCCCCCCGGAATGTCTCCAAGGTTCCCCTCAACATGGACGAGACTCTTCTTTCCACAGTTGACATGGACTTTGACGGCGACGGACAGGACGACCAGGTGAACGCGATAAGGGTCACGGGAAATCCGTTCATCACGCTGATTGTGGGGCTTTTCAGTCCGCAGAAGGGTGAGTACGAGCGTGTGGCATCAATCTCCACACCAATCAGGCAGATTTCCACATTCTCATACACAGGGCTGGATTTGACCGGGGACCACAGGAACGCACTTGTCTACCAGGGTGTAATCGACACCGGAAAATCCGTTCTGCAGGCCTTTTTCATCACAAGGAACGAGACCGAGGTTGCAGTCACGCAGATTGCGAACCTTGAGGGCGACAACAACATATTCATAGACCAGGTGGAACGCTCGGACTCATACATCATGGCGGACGCGAACGACCCGAGCTACTCAATCTGGGCATACTCAACAGACTCAGAGACCGGCGGCGATGTCGAATCAAAATACGACTGGAACGCGGAGGCACAGCAGTACGTTCTCACAACCCAGAACCGCATGGCGACATCATCGGGAGGGTCAAGAGGTGGACAGCAGACAAACACCACCGACTACTATTTTTCGATGCTGGACGGACTTTGGTACAAAATCGACGGCTCCAACGCAAAGACAGGCTCCTCCAAGGGTATGCACTATATCTACGTGGACAAGGAGCTTAAGCAGTTTCTGTTTCTGGAGGACGGGCAGTACGAGCTTTACGAATTTGTACGCAGCACGCCAAGGAACAACGGAATCTACATAACGGCAAAGAATGACGAAATCACCAACTTCCAGAGGCAGATTGACATAGCATTCAACGCAGCCGACCAGTTCAAGCTGAAGATTGTTGACTACCTGTTCATAGTTTCCGAGGGTGGCGCATGGAATGGCGAGTACAAAAAGATGACCGACGCGACATCATATCTCAAGGCCGGGGAGAATCCTGAATACAAGTACGTTTCGTTCATTAAGAAACTTGAAAGCACAAAATGGACCACGGCGGACGGAATTGCCCTGACCTTTGAGAATGGAAAATACACGGCGGAAAGCGACGCGCACAACGACTCTGGTTCCTACGCAGCACTGGACCAGAACGGAAAATGCTACATACAGTTCCGCTCCTCAACGGATACAGCCCTTTTCCAGAAAAACTACCTGATGACAAAGCCCGACAAAAACAAGGACGACATTCTTCTGGAGCCGTACATTCTGACACCGGACCAGAGCTATCCAATGGAAAGCCATGTAATCATACTCTCCCCATACAAGGAAGATGAGGACTAAATATATTTGACTATGCGGATATTGTCCACAAAAATTTTTTCAATCTGATTGGGCAGCTCCCCGGTGGATTTTGGGAACAGGCGCAGATAAAGATAACGCACCGCCGAAACATCGGGGATTTCCATCTCATCCAGACTGATTTTCACATTTCTGTTCATTCCGGGACCAAGTTTTATAGGGGTGGACTCGCACCACACACCGCCAGTGTCGCTAATGGCAAGCGCAAAACCAAGCCCCTCCTCCGCCGTGTTGTTTATGTCCAGATATATGTCCGTGTAGCCAGTGAAGTCATTGAAAAACAGGGAATCGCATCCAAATGTCGCCATCGATTTTTCGTCCATGTCCGAAGCAAAGACAAGGGCACATGAATAGTCGCCCTCGCTTGACCAGAAGTCGGTTGTGTCCGCGTCAATGCTGATGTCGCCCCCAAAGTCTCCGTCCAGACCGGATGCAGAGAGCCAGTAAAGTCCCTCCTCGAATCCATCAAGCACCTCGACCAGACCAAGCGGCTCGGGATTGTTGATTGGAACAATTACCTCCGGCTCCGGCTCAAGTTCCGGTTCAGGCTCCTCCACAACAATCTCAGTTGTCTCGCATCCCGCAAAAAATAAAAGCGATGCGGCGATTCCTATAAAAAAATGTTTTCTCATTCATCTGGTCTCCAAATCTGCGTCTTGCTTCTTCCATATTATAGCCTATAAAGTTCTTGAAAAAAAATCAACACGCCCTGCACCCAGAGCTTCAGCATGAAAATAAAAGATCTATGCGGAACGGATTCTTGTAGGTTAAAAATGTCGAGTCCAACAAAATTAGTTAAGAACAGGCTCCCAGCGTGTGTC
>CACZPR010000050.1 GCA_902783155.1 uncultured Spirochaetaceae bacterium | reverse complement strand
GGCCGTGGAAGAAGGCTTCATTATGAATGTGCTGGAAAATTACACGACATATAAAAACTGCTACAAGATTTTGCAGGAATCCAGTGATGACCCGCAGGTGTTTGCTTCTAAAAGCGTAAAACTTATCAAAAGATATGAGGAACTTCATCCGCATAACTTACAGCAAAAGTCCCAGATTATTGTTGAAACCTACATGGACAGAACCCGCCACGCAATAAACGGTCGCGGTAAAATGATGGTTGTAACTGCAAGCCGTCTGGCAGCTGTCCGTTACTACCATGAAATCAAACGGTATATTGAATCGCAAGCCGCAAAAGACGATGCCTATAAAAATCTAGAAATCTTTATTGCTTTCTCTGGAAGCCTAAAAGACCCGGAAGACCCGTCAGGAACAGAATATACAGAAAGTGGCATGAATCGTGACCACAACGGAAGACCAGTTAGCGAAGCCCAGACAAAGAAAGTATTCCACGATGAAGGAAATATTCTGATTGTCGCAGAAAAGTATCAGACAGGTTTTAGCGAAGATTATCTTCACACAATGATTGTTGATAAAAAGCTCCGTGATGTAAAAGCCGTTCAGACTTTAAGCCGCTTGAACCGTACTTGCGATGGAAAGGAAGACACCTTTATCCTTGATTTTGTGAATACAAAAGAACAGATTCTGGAAGCCTTCCAGCCATATTTCCAAACCACTGAATTAAAAGAAGAGCTTAACAAAAATCTTATTTATCAGACACAGAAAATGCTCCGTGCCTTTAAGATTTACAATGATGGCGATATTAAGAATGTAACGGATATTTATCTTAATCAGAAGAAGAATCCGTCAAAACAGGCTCTTATTACAAATGCACTTTTGCCAGTTGTTCAGGGCTACAATGCTTTGAATCAGGAACAAAGGTATCAGTTTAGAAAATTACTCCGTTCATTTGTAAAATGGTACAACTTCATTACTCAGATAATCAGAATGTTCTCAAAAGACCTGCACAGAGAATTCCTTTTCTGCAAATATCTTGAACGCCTTGTTCCTGCTGACAAAGAAACGATGATAGACATTACCAACAAAATAAAACTTGAATATTACAAGCTTGAAAAAACTTTTGAGGGTAGAGTTGAGCTTAAAACAGAAAACGGTGTGCTTGAACCGCAGAGAATAAAGAATGCAGTTGGCCAAAAAGAAAAGAAGACTCCGCTTTCGGAAGTTATTAAAAAGATAAACGAGGAGTTTGGAACAAAGTTTACAGAACGCGACAAAGTTATTTTTACCGATGTTTTTAATTCTATGGTAAAAGATGATAAGCTAAAAACATCTGCTCGTTCCAATGGTCAGCAAATGTTTACAAACAATATTATGCCAAAGAGTTTTGACGACACTTTACAGAAATCATATTTCGAAAATATGGAAGCATATGAATCTTGGCTTAAAGATAAAGAAAAATATGAGTTCATGCGTAAGATGATGGCAGAAGCTTTGTACAAGGCTTTTTTAATGGAATGAAGTCAATAAATTATAGGAGCATATTTAAATGAACGGAAAAATTGGAATCATCGGTTTTGGAATAATTGGAAAATTGTTTTTGGAAAAGTTTTTGGATTCAGGTTTGCTTGCACCAGAAGATATTTTTGTATCGAACAGAAGTCCGTCAAAGCTGGAAAAAATTGTGAATAAAAAAGTAAATGTCTGTTTGAAAAATCGTATGCTTGTGCAGAAATCGGATTACATATTTTTTTGCGTGAAGCCTTCCGATTTGAAAACTGTTTTTGACGAGGTGAAAGATGTTTTGTCAAAAGACAAATATATTGTTTCCGTAAACGGCAGCATAAAATTTTCGCAGCTGGAAAAGTATTTTCCTGAAAACCGGATTTCAAAAATCATTCCGAGTGTGACTGCGGAAGTCAATTCCTCACAGACCCTTGTTTGCCATAATGAAAAAGTGGTGGACGAAGATTTTGCATTTATAAATCAACTTTTGTGCACATTTGGAAATGTGATAAATCTTCCGGAAAATGAAATTGGGATGGGGTCGGAGTTGGTAAGCTGTATGCCTGGATTCATTGCCTCAATCTTTAATGAAATCGCAAAAGGCGCGGGTAAGCACACTGAAATCCCGGAGGACCAGCGAATAGAAATGCTTTTGAACACAATGATTGCGACTGGGCTTTTAATCAAAAATAAAAAACAAAGTTTTTACGAAGTGATAGAAAAGGTCGCAACAAAAGGCGGAATCACGGAGGAGGGGGTGAAAGTCATAGAAAAAGATTTCCCCCACGTTGTTGATGAACTGTTTGAAAAGACTTTGGAAAAACGGCGGCTTACAGAAAAACGCATGGCGGATGGAATATGAATATGGCTGAAACAAAAATGAATTATAAAATAATCGACAGGGAAAAATATTATCGGAAGAGTGTGTTCAGGCATTTTTCGGAAGACTGCAAATGCTCCACATCCATGACCGCAAGAATTGATGTCACAGCCTTGAAGGATTGGTCGAAAAAATCCGGCACGAAATTTTACATCAATTTTTTGTACATACTTTCAAAGGTCCTGAACTCGCGCGACGATTACAAAATGGCTTTGAAATGGGAAAGCGGAGAACTGATTTGCTATGACCAGATAAATCCCATCCAATATGTTTTTCATGACGACACTGAAACATGCACGCCCGTGTACACGACATATTATGCGGACTACAATGTGTTCTATAAAAATGCGGCGGCGGATATTGAAAAAGCGAAAGGGACACGCGACTATGGTCTTGACTCACAAAATCATCCGAACTGGTTTGACGCATCTTACATCTCGTGGCTTTCGTATGACTCGCTCAACATAGAGCTTCCCGACGGATACCTGTACCTGCTTCCGATTGTGAACTGGGGAAAATACAGGGAAGAGTCCGGTCGATTTGTAATGCCGGTTTCCGTAAGACTGAACCATGCAATTGCCGACGGATATTTGATTGCAAAAGTTTTTAAATTGCTGCAGGATGAAATGGAAGATTTTGTAAAAGCGAGGTTGATTTAAAATGGAAATGATTTTGAGGGAATATAAAAACGAGGACGCGGCGACAATCTGCAAGTGGCTCAGGACGGAAGAAGAACTGTACAAATGGTCTGCCGACAGATTCAACAAATTTCCGCTTTCTGAAAATGACATGAATGAAAATTATGAGTCGCAGCTTGAGGACAAAAGATTTTTTCCGCTCACGGCGGTAGATGAAAACGAAAATATTCTGGGGCATTTTATAATCCGCTATCCGAATGAAAAAGACGACACATCCGTGCGCTTTGGTTTTGTCATCTTGAATCCTGAGCTGAGAGGCAAGGGGCTTGGAAAGAAAATGCTTTTGCTCGGAATTGAATATGCGAAAAAAAATCTGGGTGTGCATCGAATTGATTTGGGTGTGTTTGAAAATAATCCCGGTGCAAGACATTGCTATGAGGCTGTCGGTTTCCGTGAATACAGCCGACGGAATTGCAATTTGAAAATCGGTTCGTGGACTTGCGTTGACATGGAAATCATTTTGGAAAAGAAGGAATTCATTTTTCCATGCGGCTCTGAAACTTTTGAAACCGAAAGGCTCATAATGCGTAAGTTCACTTACGATGATGCCGATTCAATGATGCGCAACTGGGTTTCGGATGATGGTGTGCAGAATATGTATGGTGAGCCATCTTATAAAACCAAGGAAGATGTGAAGGGGCTTTTGGACAAGTACATCAATGGGTATCAAAGCGGCGTGTATTTCCGCTGGGCGATAATAGAAAAATCATCCGGCGAGTGCATTGGACAGATTGCATATTTTCTTGTGGACCACAAAAATCATTTCGGCGAGATTGAGTATTGCATCGGAAAAGATTTTCAGAGACGCGGATATGCGACGGAAGCGACAAAGGCTGCAATAAAATTCGGTTTTGAGAAAATCAATTTCCATAAAGTGCAGATTTGCGTGCGACCTGCAAATATACCGTCAAGAAAAGTAATTGAAAAATGCGGCTTCACCTACGAGGGTACCCTGCGCGATTATTTTTTCATGGACGGAAAATACGAGGGCAGAATGTATTACTCGATTTTAAAAGATTAAGACGCTGCATTGAATATTTTTAGTTTGCAAGTTATGTAAGATTTTTTTATCGGAGAAATAAAATGAACACACTTGATGCAATAAAAAGCAGAAGAAGCTACCGAGGAAAATATAAGGCGGAGCCGGTACCGCGAGGGGATTTGATTGCGATTCTTGAGGCAGGACTTTCCGCACCGTCTGGATGTAACAAACAGACAACGAGTTTGATTTGTGTTGATGATGCCGAGACGCTGAAAAAAATTAAATCGGTAATTGAGCCTCCTGTGTGCGAAACTGCACCAGCATTGATTTGTGTACTTTCGCAAAATATAAATGCGTATCGTGACAGATGTTTTGCCGTTCAGGATTATTCCGCCGCAATACAAAACATGCTGCTTGCGATTGTGGAGCTTGGCTATCAGAGCTGCTGGTACGAGGGACACATAACCGATGAGGACAGAATCTGCGACAGGATTGCGGAGGTTTTGAATGTTCCCGAGGATTACAATCTTGTGTGCATTCTTCCTGTTGGTAAGGCTGAGTCTGAACCAGGTTGCCCGAAGAAAAAATCATTTGAGGAACGCGCCTGGTTCAATTCATTCAAGGCGTGATTTTGTGATAATTAAAAATTGAGGAATGACAATGTGTGAAAATATAGCATACCGACTTGCGACGGAAAATGATTTGGATGAAATCTGTGCGCTCATAAAAGCCGCAATTTTGGAAATGGAACGTCAGGAAATTTTCCAGTGGGATGAAATCTATCCCGCGCGTGAAGATTTTCTTTCAGACATAAAATCAAAAACTCTTTTTGCAGGTCTTGTTGATTGCGGAAATCAAAAGAGAATTGCTGTCATCTATGCGCTCAACAAAGAGTGTGATGACGAATATAAAAAAGCAAAATGGAAATCGGATGGTGAGTGGAGGGTGGTTCATCGTCTCTGCGTTCATCCTGATTTTCAGAGGCGTGGAATTGCAAAGGCGGCCCTGAATCATATTGAAAAAGAAGTGCTGTCGCTCGGGGTAAAAAGCATTCGACTTGATGTGTTCAGTCAAAATCCACATTCACTCAAATTGTACGAACATTCCGGATATTACAAAACCGGAGAGGCTTCGTGGCGCAAGGGACTTTTTTATCTGATGGAAAAAGTGCTTGAAGAGAAGACTCTTTATGTTACTGATTTGGACGGAACGCTTTTAAACAGGCAGGAAAAAATCAATCCGTTCAGTATCGATGCAATCAACGGTCTGGTTGAAAAGGGAATGCTTTTCACTTATGCGACCGCACGCTCCCTGGTGTCTGCGTCGAAGGTGACGAATGGTCTTTCCACGAACATTCCAATCATCGCGTACAACGGCACATTTATTTTTCAAGCGTCCACCGGTGAGATTCTTTCTGAAGAAAGTTTTACCGATGATGAAAGAAAATATGTCCGCGAAGTTTTGACCGATTACAAAATCAGTCCGCTGGTTTATTCGTTCATTGACGGAATTGAAAAAGTTTCGTGGAATCCGAAATTTGAAAATGACGGCATCAGACGATATTTAAGCATGAGAAAGGGGGACAGGCGTTTCCGTTCTGTGGACAATGACGACTCGCTTTACGAAGGCAAGATGTTTTATTTTACGTGCATCGGTGAAAAGGATGAGCTTGAGCCTATCCATGAGATTTTTTCAAAAGACAGCCGCTACCGTTGCACAATGCAGCAGGAACTCTACCGGCCGGAATACTGGTGCGAAATTATGCCGGCCCTTGCGACAAAATCAAATGCAATCAAAAAGCTGAAAAAAATGTGGGGCTGCACAAAAGTAATTTCATTCGGGGACGCGGTAAATGACATTCCCATGTTTGAAATTTCGGATGAGTGCTATTCCGTGTCAAATGCGGTTGATGAATTAAAATCGATTGCGACCGGAATCATAGAAAGCAATGATGATGACGGCGTTGCAAAATGGCTTTTGAAAAGAGTTGGAGAAAAAAATGGATATTGTTGACAAGAGAATTGATGAAGGAAAAGCATTTGACTGGGGAAGGACATCGGCAGATTACGCCCGCTTCCGTGACATCTACCCGGAGATTTTTTATAAAAAAATTGTGGACAGGGGACTTTGTGTTGCTCCTCAAAAAGTTCTTGATCTTGGAACTGGAACCGGAGTGCTTCCAAGAAATATGTATCGCTTCGGTGCAAAATGGACTGGGACTGATATTTCTCCTGAGCAGATTGAACAGGCGAAACGGCTTTCAAATGAAGCTGGCCTGGACATTGATTTTCAGGCTGTGTCTGCGGAAAAAATTGATTTTCCATCGGAATCATTTGATGTGCTTACGGCGTGCCAGTGCTTCTGGTATTTTGACCATGAGAAAGTGATGCCGGAGTTTGCTCGTGTTTTGAAAAGCGGTGGAAAACTTTTGATTCTTTACATGGCATGGCTTCCGTTTGAGGACAGGATTGCAGGAAGAAGCGAGGAGATTGTTTTGAAATACAGTCCAAAGTGGTCCGGTGCGGGAGAGACGAAACATCCAATCTGGGTGCCGGATGTCGCATACGAATATTTTGATTTGGAAGATCATGAGGAATACGATGTGAAAATTCCTTTTACGAGGGAAAGCTGGCACGGAAGAATGAAAGCCTGTCGCGGTGTGGGAGCGTCTTTGTCTGGAGATGAACTTGCGGCGTGGGAAAAAGAGCATTGGTCAATGCTGGAATCTGAAACGCCCGAGCAATTTGAAATCCAGCATTATGCCGCTCTGAAGATTCTTAGAAAGAAATGAGAATGACGTTGTTTGTCGGCTTTAAATTTATGATGCTACCAACTGCCGCTCGGATGCTACAGCTTCCGCCCGGATGCTACCAGCTTCCGCTTGCTCCACCGCCGCTGGAACGACCGCCTCCTCCTGAACGATGGAATCCACCGCCACCGGAACGGAAACTTCTTCCGCCACCTATGTGAATGTGGGAGCCTCCGCCGATGTTTGTCAGAATAGTAATCAGCAGCAGCACGATTCCTATTACTATCATCCACCATTTTATTTTGGAGCCTGAGCTGTTTTCCGAGGCATCATTTTTTGTGCGGGAGTCTGTGTCGGAAATTGTTACGAGCGTTTCGTCCGACGTGATTATGCCGGCCATGTTTTTTACAGCCGTGATTATTCCGTCGCCCTCGTGTCCGTCTTTGAATGCGGGGCTTAGAATTTTGTTGATGATGTTTGCACAGAGAATGTCGGTGAGGACTCCTTCTGTTCCGTCGCCTGTTGCTATGTCAAGTTTTCTGTCTTGGAATGCAACGGTAAGGATTGCACCATTGTCAACGCCTTTTTTTCCAAGCTCCCATTTGTCGAAATGCCGCATTGCAAAGTCATGGATGTTTTCGCCGTCGGTTGTCGGAACCGTGAGCACTGCAATCTGCACGGTGGTCGAGTCGTTCAAATCCAGAAGAAATTTTTTCAGGTAAAGACGCTGGGCTTTTGAAAGAAGGTTTGCCGCATCAATCACAAAGCCGCCGGTCCATTTATAAACACCGTCCCTGTCTTTTGAAAAACTTTGGGTCTGGGAGTCGAAATCAAGAAAATCGTCGGAGTAGGAAATGTCTGTCAGGGATTCCGTTACAATATAGTTCGGTGTCTGGGAATCTTCGACATTGTTTTTTTTCGATGAATTATCGTCCGGGATAAAACCGGAAATGACATTCGTTACAATTTTATCTAAAAGCGAGTCGAGCGACTTCCGTGGCTTGTCGGCGTAAAGGTTTCCTGCAATTAAAAAAATCGTAAGTGCCGCCGTAAAAATTTTTTTCATATAAATCCCCCTGTGTTTTTGATTATCAGCTGCTACCAACTGCTGCTCGGATGCTACCAGCCTCCGCTTGCTCCACCGCCACTTGTGTGACCGCCGCCGCCCGAACGGTAAGAGCCGCTTGAACTGGATGAACTGGACCTGTATGAGCTGGAGCTTGAAGAATATGAACTTGATGAATATGAGTCGGAATCCCTTTCGTATGAGCTTCTTGAATTGGATGATTTTTTGTTTTTCGTCTTCCTGTTTCTCATTATTCTTTTTCTTTGTGCCGCCGACAATGATTTCCAGGCCTTTTCTTTTTCTTCAATCTTTCTTTGTTTTTCCGCTTCTTTTTCCTGTTGCTCTCTTGTTATTCTTTCCCTTTCTTCTGGCGGAAGTGCCAGCCATGCCTCCAGTTTCCTTTTTTTCATTTTCTCGGTTTCGCGTTCGGATTTCTTTTTTGAAGCATACTCTATCAGTCTGTTTGTCTTTACGATGATGAAGACGAATGCAACAGTCCCGCCGATAAGAAGGAGCAGTGCCAGCCACTCCAGATTTTTTGGTTCTTCCTTTATTTTTTTTATAAGCTTTTTAGTTTCCGGCTGAATGTTAATCGAGTCATCCTGCACGATTATTCCTGCCATGCAGTTTACCGCATTGATTATTCCCTCGCCATAAAGCCCCTTCTGGAACGCAGGTTTCATAACTTCATCGAGGATTTTTTTACACAGGATGTCTGTAAGGATCCCTTCGGTTCCGTCGCCTGTTGTAATATCGTTCATTCTGTCGTTGAGTGCGACCGTGAGGATTGCTCCGTTGTCAATGCCTTCCTGTCCAAGCTCCCATTTGTCAAAATAGCGCACTGCAAGGTCGTGTATGTTTTCTCCGTCTGTTGTCAGAATCGTGAGGACTGCAATCTGCACGCCAGTTTTATCGTTCAGGTCGCGGAGAAATTCTTTTAGTGAAAGCCGCTCGTTTTCTGATAGCATCTCTGCCGTATCAAGAACAAAACTTCCGGTCCACTCGTAGAGGCCATCCTTGTCCTTTTTAAAATTTTCAGTCTCGGAATCAAAGAGAAGAAAATCATCGGAATAGGAAGTCTCTGTATCTTCTGCAAAAACTGTGTTCAGCGAAAGTGCAAAAATAAATATTGCCGCCGCCAGATTTTTAAAAACTTTTTTCACCGGAAACTCCTTTGATTTATTATCAAGTGCTACCAGCTGCTGCTTGCCCCACCGCCACCTGTACGACCGCCGCCTCCTGAGCGATGTGAGCTGCTTGATGAACTGGATCTTGATGAGCTGGATCTGGAAGAACTGTATGACCGTGAACTTCTTGATGAATAAGAATCGTCTCTGTCATAACTTGATGAATGTGATGAATATGTTGAATAGTCGTGCGGCCTTGACTGCCATTCCTTTTCTTTTTTTATATGCCTCTTTATAAGAAGAAATGCGACAAGAATGATGATGCCGATTGCCGCGACGTAGTGATACCATTTTGGAGGCTCTTTATTTTCTTCTTCCGGTGTAAGAGAGCGGACATTGCTTTCTGTAGAATCGATTTCGGGCACTGTTTTTTCTTCATACAATTTTCCCGATGGAATTGAAAGCGATTCATCCTGAGTTATTATGGCAGCCATTTTTTGCATTGCATTCAGAATACATTCACCGTAATGCCCGCTGTGAAACTTTCCTACAAGATAATCGCTGAGGATTCCGTTTTGCTGTTCGCTTGGAAATATGGCAGACACATTTTTTGGGGTGATAAGATTGAATCTATATTTGCCGCTCTCGTCATCATCCAGAATTGACAAAACGGCTCCGTTGTCAAGGTTCTTGTTTTTTTCTTTCCATCTATCAAAGCTTTTGTGGGCAAAATCACTGAAAGATTCCTTGTCCATGCTGCCCGACACTGTTAGAAGTGCAAGCTGGATGCCGCTTGTGCCGTTCAAATCCGTGAGGAATGTTGCAAGCTGCCACTTCTCTTTTTCCGAAAGAAATCCTGCTTCATCAATGACTCCGCTTTTCTTCCATTCATACAGACCCTCCGTTCCCTTGACCGCCGGTAAATCGACGCCTCTGACCGTTACAAGGGATTCGTCCTTCATTATTATTCCGGCCATGGTTTTTACGGCATTTTCTATTCCGTCTCCATACTGGCCTGCACGGAAAGCGGGTTTTACAACTTCGTCGAGAATTTTTTTGCAGAGTATGTCGGTGAGAATTCCTTCCGTTCCGTATCCGGTCGTGATGTCGTTTTTTCTGTCGTCGAGTGCAATCGTTAGAATCGCTCCGTTGTCAACGCCGTCCTGACCCAGCTCCCATTTGTCAAAATAGCGCACCGCAAGGTCGTGTATGTTTTCGCCGTCTGTTGTCGGAATCGTGAGGACCGCAATCTGTATGCCGCTTGTGTCGTTCAGGTCGCGGAGAAATTTTTTCAGCGAAAGTCGCTCGTTTTTTGAAAGCATCTTCGCCGCATCAAGAACGAAACTTCCCGTCCAGTTGTAGAGACCGTCCTTGTCCTTAGTAAAATTTTCAGTCTCGGAATCAAAGAGAAGAAAATCATCGGAGTAGGAAGTGAAACTCTGTGAATCCTGGAATGCTTCAGTTTCCTGCTGTTCATCTGCGTATGCTGCGGAAAATGAAATCAGCAGGAATGAGAGTGCAGTAATAAAAATCCTAAAACTTTTTTTCATAAAGAATCTCCGTGGCTATGGGAAAGTTTCGTTTCAACAAAAATGTTTTCAGTCGAAGTTGAGTTCCATTGCTCCGACTGGTTTTGTAACGTCAACGTTGTCCATCTGGAACATGACTTTCTTGGAATAATTTTTGGCGCAAAGTTTTCCCGGGAAGCTGAGGATGTATGTGTTGAATTCTTTTACGGCCTTGTTGTACCTTGTCTGCGCAACCGTAATCCTGTTGTTCGCTCCTTCGATTTCCGTCATAAGATTTGTGAACTGGTCTGGGAATTTGAAATCGGGGTACTGCTCGCTTACCGCAAGAAGACGGCCAAGACCTGCGTTGAGTTCTGCCTGTGCCTTCTGGAATTTTTCCATCTGGTCGGGATCGGAGATTGTGCTTGCGTCCAATTTGATTTGACCTGCCGCCTGTGCGCGTGCTTCAATCGTGCTGATCATTGCCTCAATCTCTGCGTTCTTCGATGCCTTGACTGTTGAAAGAAGTTCTGGTATGCGGCGGAGCTTGTTGTCGTACTGTGTCGCGATGTTGCTCTGAGCCTCTTCAACTTCCTGATCGAGGGCGACGATTTTGTTCTCAATCAAAAAGCAGCCGGAAAAGCTGAAACTTGCTGCAATCAGCAAAGCCGTTAAAAATGCGTTTCTAATTTTTTTCATAATAACATTTCTCCTGAAAATTGATATTGAAAATCTTTTAATAATTATATCATTTCTCATTTATTTTTTTCTACAGGTTGCCGCCGACCACTTGAATTTTTTTTTATCGGGTGATACTTTAGAAAAGCATTTTTTTTCAAATCCTCAAACTAAGTCCGTGCGGAAAAAATTTTAAAATCAGATTGCACGGAAAAAATTCTTTTAAAAATTACTAGAAAAAAATAACCAAAACCAATATAATCCACCTTACTATGAAAGCAATTGAACTAGAGAAAGCGTATAACCCGAAAGATTTCGAGGACAGAATTTACGAGCAGTGGGTGGAGAAGGGATGCTTCAAGCCTGCCTCCGATTCTGATTCACCGATTCATCAGACTTACCTTGACAAGAAGGCAAAATCTTCTGTCGTATCAAAATATACCGTGGTCATTCCTCCGCCAAATGTTACCGGTGTTCTTCACATGGGTCACGGACTCAACAACACTTTGCAGGATATAGTCGTCCGCTACCACCGCATGATTGGCGACAACACTCTCTGGCTTCCTGGAACCGACCATGCCGGAATCGCAACCCAGAATGTTGTGGAACGCCAGCTTAAAAAAGAGGGGACCACAAGGCAGGCTCTCGGACGTGAAAAATTTTTGGAGCGCACTTGGGAAGTCGCGAAGGACCACCACAACACAATCGTAAAGCAGCAGAGGAAACTCGGAAACTCCGTTGACTGGACCCGCGAGCGTTTCACTTATGACGAGGGACTTTCAAAAGCGGTACGTGATGTTTTTGTTACACTCTATGAGCGCGGTCTCATGTACAAAGGGCAGCGTCTTGTGAACTGGTGTCCGAGATGCGGAACAGCGCTTGCAGATGACGAGGTTGACCATGTTGACACGCAGGGTGCGATGTACCACCTCTATTATGAATATGCAGACGGAAGCGGAAAGATTGAAGTTGCAACCACACGTCCTGAAACATTCTTCGGTGACACAGCGGTTGCCGTAAATCCAGATGACGAAAGGTACAAGGCTCTTGTCGGAAAAACATTGAAGCTTCCTCTCACGGGAAAAGAGATTCCGATAATTGCAGATTCCTATGTTGACAAAGAGTTTGGAACCGGTATGGTGAAAATCACTCCGGCGCATGACCCGAACGACTGGGAGGTTGGACTCCGCCACAATCTTGAGGTCGTGAATCTTTTGAACCCTGACGGAACCCTTAACGAAAATGTTCCTGAAAAATACCGCGGACTCAAATGCGAGGAAGCCCGCAAACTTGTAATAGAAGATTTGACCGAGGCGGGACTTTTCAAGGGCGAGGAAAAACTTGTCCACTCTGTCGGTCACTGCTACAGATGCAAGACCGTCGTTGAGCCTTACCTGAGCTACCAGTGGTTCGTAAAAATGAAGCCGCTTGCTGAAAAGGCTCTCAAGGCATGGCGCGACGGAGAGATTGTGTTCTATCCGAAAAAATGGGAAAACACATATACACACTGGATGGAAAATATCCGCGACTGGTGCGTGAGCCGTCAGATTTGGTGGGGACACAGAATCCCGGTGTGGTACTGCGAGTGCGGCGAGACAATCGTTTCCCGCGAGGATGTGACAAAATGTCCAAAATGCGGAAGCACGAACGTAAAGCAGGATCCGGATGTTCTTGACACATGGTTCTCTTCATGGCTCTGGCCTTTCTCAACTTTGGGATGGCCTGAATCAACCGCAGACCTTGCAGAGTTCTATCCGACCACAGCTCTTGTCACGGCTTACGACATAATCTTCTTCTGGGTGAGCCGCATGGTTATGGCAGGACTTGAGTTCACCGGAAAAGCTCCTTTCCACGACATCTACATTCACGGACTTGTCCGCGACAAGCAGGGACGCAAGATGTCAAAGTCGCTCGGAAACGGAATCGACCCGCTTGAGATAATCGACATGTACGGTGCTGACGCTCTCAAATTCACTTTGGGCTATATGTGCGCCCAGGGACAGGACGTTCTTGTTGACAAGGATTCGTTCAAGATGGGAAGCCGCTTCTGCAACAAGGTCTGGAACGCAAGCCGCTACATTCTCGGAAATCTTGAGGGACGCAATCTTGTTCCGGTTAAGGATTCAGATTTGACCGAGCTTGACAGGTGGATTTACTCATGCCTTGACAATGCCGTGCGTACTGCAAGAAGCGCATTCGAAGGATACCGCTACAACGAGGGAGCTTCCGCGCTTTATGAATATTTCTGGAACGATTTCTGCGACTGGTATGTTGAGGCGACAAAACTTAGTTTCCGTAATGGTGACGACGCTGAAAAGGATAGGGCTGCATCAGTCCTTCTCAATGTAATGGAAGAGTCTCTCAGACTTTTGCATCCGTACATCCCGTTTGTTACCGAAGAAATCTACGGAAAACTTCCTCTTACTGAAATTGTTGAGAACAGGAAAAAAGCTGGCGAAACAGAAATAATTTCCGACTGCACATACACCGGGCTTCTGGTTGACGCTCCATATCCTGTTGCAAGCGACAGCCGCGTTGATTCAAAAATTTCCACACGCTTCGACTCGCTTAAAGAGCTTATCCGTGGAATCCGTGGACTCCGTGTTGAATGTGGACTTGACCCTGCCGCAAAACTTCATGTCGCCGTAAAGATTACAGCAGGAAGTGCCGCCGAGGTTGTTAAGGAAAAGACCGACATGGTGGAGCTTCTTGCCGGAGTAAGCAGAATTGATTTCGTCGGGGAGAATCCTGAAAAATCAATCGGAACAGTCGGCTCTGGATTCGAGGCATTCCTTCTGGTTGACGAAAGCATAAACAAGGACCAGCTTGTGGCCCGCTTCAACAAGGAAATTGCATCAGAAGAAACTTCGGTACAGAGGAGCAGGGCAAAGCTCAGCGGAAAATTCGTTGAACATGCGCCGGCGGAAGTCGTTCAGGCAGAAAAGGATAAACTGGAGGAAAGCCTTCGCAGAATTGAAAAACTTTCTTCATATATAAAGAGTCTCTGATTTGTGGTCTCCGGGGTTTTTGCTCCGGGGATTTTTCGTCTTTAAATGGCACGTTTGCAATGTGCAGGAGGACCTTATGGGAAAAACTTTTAATATGGCTGTTGACAAACCTGAGAGAATGGACATGGAGCACATGCTCCAGTTGAAAGAGATTTTTCTTGCGCCCTATATCCAAATCTCCACTGCGCTGATCGGGAAAGCACGCTTTGCTGGCGGAAATATGTTTAGGCACCAGATGGACACGCTTGGAATCCTCATTGACTACGGTTATATCGATCCGATTCTTCTGAAGGCCGCCCTGGTACACGACGTGATCGAGGACCTCCCGGACTTTGACCCCGAAATCATAAGGAACGCTGATTCAGACGGCGAGGAGGTCCTAAAACTTGTGATGGAGGTCACGAAGCAGAAGGGACAGCTCAAGGCCGACTACATCAAGGGAATCATCGCAAACGGAAGCCACAAGGCGAAAGTCCTAAAGTGTGCCGACCGCATAAGCAACATGATTTCACTTGGCTTTGTCACATCGGCGGAATTCATTGAACGCTACTGCGACGAGACCGAGCATTATATTTTTCCCCTTGCAATCGAGGTGGACTACAACATGTACATGGAGATTCTCAATCTGGTGATGAGCCGCCGCGCATATCTTGAGGAGTCCGGCTACTTCGACAGAAAGGAAGACTGAAACTCCTTGACCTACGTTTCAATTTCCGAACAGCTTAAAAAAACATTCGGACGCAAGGTCTACAGGCTCTCGCTTTCGACGGGATGCAGCTGCCCCAACCGCGACGGAAAATCCGGTTTCGGTGGATGCGTTTTTTGTTCGGAAGGAGGCTCGGGAGATTTTGCTTCCCCGCCCGAGAACATTCAAATCCAAATCGAAAGGGCAAAAAAACTCGTTGACCAAAAATTTCCGCATACGATTCCGCAAGACGAAAGGCGCTACATTGCCTATTTCCAGTCATTCACGAACACCTACGCTGCTCCCGAAAAACTTGAGCCAATCTTCATGTCGGCAATAAAGCGGAACGAGATTGTTGCTCTCTCGATAGCGACACGGCCTGACTGCCTTCCTCCAGCAACAGTTGAAATGCTCTCCCGGATCAACAAAATAAAGCCTGTGTGGGTGGAGCTTGGACTTCAGACTGCAAACGAAGAAACCGCAAAAAAAATCAACAGATGCTATCCGCTCTCCGTTTTTGAGGATGCCTACTCGCGGTTGAAAAAAGCCGGGCTTTATGTGGTGGTTCACGTTATACTCTATCTTCCGGGCGAAACAAAGGACGACATGCTTTCGACAGCAGACTACCTTTCAAAGCTCGACCCGGTTCTGGACGGAATCAAGATACAGCTCCTCCATGTGCTCCGGGGAACTCCGCTTGAAAAAATCTACCGCGAAAAACCTTTCCACCTTCCGACGCTCGAAGAATACTGCTCATTCATCCCCGAATATATCTCGCACCTTGACCCGCGCACCGTAATCCACAGGCTGACCGGAGACGGCCCCAAACGGATTCTGATTGCGCCCCTGTGGACAGCCGACAAAAAACGCGTAATCAACGCACTGAAAAAATCGGTGGAGGAGTACGAAGCCCCGGTTTTGTAAAATAGTGCTGCTTTTGAAAATCTTCCTTTTTCTGACGGCATCCGGTTTTTGTTCCGGCATATCGGAGCTGACAAGGATTAATAATGAAGCTGGAAACTGCACCTCACTTAGCCCCTGT
>CACZPR010000049.1 GCA_902783155.1 uncultured Spirochaetaceae bacterium | reverse complement strand
ATGGCAGCCGCGGCGGCTGCACTTTCATTTGCAGATGAGCCTGTAGCAGACGTAAAAGTTGCAGAGCTTTCTGGAAACGCATCAGTTACTTGGGGTGTTGACCTTGACACTCAAAAGACTGGCTTCAAAAATGAAGAAAGTGCGACTCTCAAGGTAAACATCTCTAACGAGGGAACCAAGAAAACTGAGGGCGAAGGAATCTGGGCCGAGATTGAGGTTAAAGGCAAGCAGCTTTACGTAAAGAACGGAGGTGCAGATACTGGAAATCTGAAAGGCAAAGTAGGTAATGACTACACAAATGATTATGGTGCTTTTAAATGGACATCAGACAACGCAAGTTTTGATGGAAGCGGCGGAGCTTCTGTTGAAAAGGCACAGCTTCACTTCGGCCCTGTCTACCTTGGAGTCCGCTCTGGAAATACACAGGTTGGAGAGTTCAAGCCTCAGAACGCAGTTCGCTCATCAAATGAGGGAATTGGAAATGTTCAGGCACCAGACCACTCACAGGGTATAGTTGCAGGCTATAGCAGCAATTTGTTTGCTATCGATGTTGACTTCCGCTCTGCAAAGGCAGCTACCTACAATTGGTACGGCAACGACTACGGAGCAGCAGCTGAGGCAACACTTAAGTTTGTTCCAGGACTGGAAATCAAGGCTGGAGCTGACTATCAGTTTGATGCAAAGGCTCTCGGAGTTGGAGCAAGTGCAAAGTACACTCTCGCAATGGGTGACACATTCAAGCTCATTCCGAGCGTTGGCTACACAATGGGCTATAGAGAGGACGGAGACAATAACACAGCTGATCTTGGAATGAATCTTGCGGCTGGAGTTCTCTTCTCATGGGGTGCAGAGGCCGATGCAAATACAGGAGTTTACTATCTGGACAACGACAATGCGAAAAAGGTTACACCAGGAGTTGGAGCTGTTGTTTATATTAACAACATGACAAATACAGCCAACACATATGTTGGTAGTACTACTGGACCAAAACTCGTGATTGTTCCTTCATTCTACAGCGGAGAGATTGTTCCTAACTTGACAGCAGCAGCTCTCGCAGAGATTGACGCTCCATTAAATGGTGGCGATGTTGCTTTCGCGGTAGCTGGTGGTCTTAAGTACAACCTCAAGATTAACGACAGCGTTACAATCACACCACAGGCTGGAGTTCGCTTCAACAGCAACACAACAGCAACAAGCCTTGCATCTCTTAAGGGAAAGTGCTACGGTGACAACGGCCAGTTCGATAGCGATGCTGTAGGAACCCATGATAAGGATGGTAATACCATCAACACTCTGTTGAACGTAAAGATTGGTGCAGATGTTTCTGGACTTATCAACAACACAACATTCTCTCTTGACTGGACATCACGCAACCTTACAAGCGGCAAGCAGAATGAAGGACAGGTTGGTACAATCAACCTCAAGTGCAAGATTGCTCTGTAATCTTAGCTGATTCAGTCTGCTGAACTAATCCCCCATCTCATTTTGAGACGGGGGATTTTTTATAAGTATGCTTCAAAATCGGGAACTTTTCACACAGAAGCCACGGTTTGATTGATATTTTAATTGAAAAAACTTCTTTTTTACTATAATATAGTGCTATTGCTTTGAAAATCTTGGCGGGGAGTCCTTCCCTGTCTAAATCCGTGTTTGGGGGAATTTATGTCTTCACCTTTGGAAAATTATCTTGCTTCCGCTAATGGAAAGCCGAATGTCGCGATGACAGCCTACGTCGCAAATCTTCAGCAGGTTGCGCAGGTCGGGCCGGATATTGCAGCGTCAATCGTCAACGAACTGGAAAACCAGAGAAGCCACTTGAAACTGGTTGCGTCAGAAAACTATTGTTCACTGAACGTCCAGGCTGCCATGGGAAACCTTTTGACCGACAAGTATGCGGAAGGATACCCGGAGCACCGCTATTACGGTGGATGCGTGAATATCGATGCGGTTGAAAACACAGCCGCCCGTGAAGCAGAGGCTCTTTTTGGTGCTGACTATGCTTATGTGCAGCCACATTCCGGTGCAGACACAAATCTGGTTGCTTACTGGGCAATCCTCTCAAAAAAAGTTGAGACCCCGACACTTGAGGAGCTTGGCGTAAAATCCCTCGGCGACCTTACCGACGAGCAGTTTGACATGCTGAGAAAGCGTTTCGGAAACCAGCGTCTCATGGGACTGGACTACTCATGCGGCGGTCACTTGACCCACGGATACAGAATGAACGTTTCCGCAAGAATGTTCGAGAGCCATCCTTATGGTGTTGATAGAGAAACCGGTCTCCTTGATTATGACGCAATCGAAAAGCAGGCAATGGAAGTAAAGCCTCTGATTCTTTTGACAGGATTCAGCGCGTATCCAAGAAAAATCAATTTCCGCAGATTCCGTGAGATTGCCGACAAGTGCGGAGCAGTTTTGATGGTCGATATGGCACACTTCGCAGGTCTTGTTGCCGGAAAAGTGCTTACCGATGATTTTGACCCGGTAAAATGGGCGGACGTTGTTACGACGACAACACACAAAACTTTGCGCGGACCACGCGGAGCCATGATTCTCTGCAAGGCCGAATATGCCGACTACGTGAACAAGGGATGCCCGATGGTTCTCGGTGGACCTCTCGGACATGTCATGGCAGCAAAGGCAATCGCATTCAAGGAAGCCCGCACACCGGCATATCAGGAGTATGCGCACAACGTTGTCAAAAACGCACAGGCACTTGCAGACGCATGTAAGTCAAAGGGAATGATTCTCCAGACAGGCGGAACCGAAAACCACCTGATGCTCGTTGACGTGACAACTTATGGACTCACCGGAAAACAGGCGGAAGCTGCTTTGTTCAAGTGCGGTGTAACTGCAAACGCAAACGCGCTCCCTTATGACAAAAACGGTGCATGGTGGACATCAGGAATCAGAATTGGAACACCGGGACTCACAACCCTTGGAATGGGTGTCGAAGAGATGAAGGAAGTTGCCGAAATCATTGATTTGGTCTTAAAGGGAACAAAACCGGGACTCACAAAAGACGGAAAACCTGCAAAGGGAAAAATCGAGCTTGACCCGGCAGTTGAGGCTGAAGGCAAAAAAAGAGTCCAGGCCCTGCTCCACAAGTTCGTCCTCTACCCGGAGCTTGATTTGGACTTCCTCAAAAAAGAGTTTGTAAAATAAACTTTTTTTAATCTGAAACTGAGAGCCGTTGGTTTAAAAAACTAACGGCTTTTTATTTGAATTTATTTGCATTTTCATTTTCAACAATCTATAATATAGTAAACAGTTCTCGAATCAAGAAGCTAAAGGAGAGAAATTATGGAACAGGAAGTTGTTTCAACCACGAATAGAAATATTGATTCCGCCGTTTCGGAACTTTGCAGAAAACTGAAAAGGGATTTGTCAAGTTATCAGGCAGTCATTTTCATGGCGGCAATCGATTATGATTTCCACGAGCTATCCCAAAAGATTAAAGAAAAATTCCCGGCATCAGAAGTCATAGGAGCAAGTACAGCCGGAGAGATTTCTCCACAAGGATTTACAGAAGGCTCCATAGTCCTTACCACCATGTATGATTCCGGGACCAAAGTAAAGGGCGTGCTTGTTGATTTCGGAAGCAAATATCCGCTTGTATATAAATCCGACATAGAGGCGGCCCTTCGTTTCTGTGGCATCGGGATTGGGGACCCAAGTTCACACCGCAACGCCTTTGCCATTGAGTTTACAAACGCTGTGTTCAATGCGGAAGAGTCAATTCTTTCAACATTCTACTCAATCATAAAGAACGACAAATTTCCTTTGGCGGGTGCGACAGCCGGTTACACGGGAAGCGAGGCAAAAAGTTTTGTAAGCTACAACGGAAAAGTGACACAGGACGGCGCGACCATGCTTTTTGTAAAAACCAGATGCCCCTTCGACATCCGGCAGGAAGATATTTTCAATGTCACGGGAAAGCATGTTTTCGTCACAAAATCCGAGACAATGAAGCGCGAAATCTTTTCGTTCAACGGTCGTCCGGCGGCAACTGTATACGCGGAGCAGCTTGGGGTGAGCGAATCAGAGGCCGCGAAAATGACTTTTGAAAATCCGTTTGGCCGCTACGTTAACGGAAGCATTCATATTGTCGCGCTTGCATCCCTTACGCCGAACAAGACAATCACAACGTTCGCAAGGGTAACGCCCAACACTTCGCTTGAAATGATGCACATCGGGGACGCGGAGCAAAAGGCAGACCAGACTTGCCGTGGAATACGGGAGAAAATCCCAAGGCCAAAGTTCACGCTGCTTATGACCTGCATAACAAGGACTCTGTATTTTGACCGCAAGGGCATGAAGTCTTCGATAATCAACAAATACAAATCGGCGTTCCCGACTTTCTGCGGAATGTCATGCTACGGCGAGCAGATTGGAAGGGCGCACTGCAATCAGACACTCGTTTCTTTGGTGATAGGGGAATAATTATGGAAAAGGACATACTGCTGAAAACAGGTCTTGAGGCCTCAAATACTTTGATTGAATATCTTGCCAAGGACGCAATCAGTGCGGATTTTTTGAAGAGCTATCTTTCCAACGCAAACATGCAGAGCGGGCGGACAAAAAAACTTCAGGAGGCTCTGGAAAATCTTGCGGAAACAAGCCGCGAAATTGAAAACGAGGCCGGAAACATAAGTTCCAAGGCTTCCCAGAACAACGGAAACCTGCGTGAGATTTATACAGAAATAAAGGAGCTTCGGGAATCAATCCAGACGATTGAGCAGGACCACAAAAAATATGTGGACCAGTTCAAGGTCCTCCTTTCGCAAATCAGGGAAATCAATGTGCTGGTTGATTCAATCAAAAATATTTCCGCGCAGACAAACCTTCTTTCGTTCAACGCTTCGATTGAGGCGGCACGTGCGGGCGTTGCGGGAAAGGGATTCAGAATCATCGCGAACGAGGTTAAAAAACTTTCGGACGACACCGACAAAACTTCGGAGACAATCAAAAACAAGGTTGAAAATCTTACACGCTCGGTCTCGGAACTGGAAAAAGACACCAACCAGAATTCAAGCGACCTTTTGAAACTTTCAACCGAGGCCAACAGCACGATTGAAAAATTCAATGCCACGCTGAAAAACAATTCCGACAACAACGACTATGTTTCCGGGATTACCGCACACATTGGGGACAACCTTTCAAAGATTGACAGCATAATCAATGTTGTACAGGACACGGCAAAGGAAAACGAGCAGACCGTGAATGATTTCGGTCGTTTCGCATCGGACAACGCAATGCTTTTCAACGACCTATATTCATTCGCGTATCAGATAAAGGCAATCTTCAAGGATTTGCAGTAGTTTTTGTTCCGCCTATTTCGCACCCCACTGGGCATAGTAGTCGTCAATCTCTTTTTTGAGCGTGTCGTTTATTATGCCGTCCTTTCCCGGGGTGTAGAGATAGTCCACAACATCCTTCATCGAGACAATCGCCCTTGCCGGAAAACCGTATTTTTCGGTGATTGTGTCCAGCGCGCTCTTTTCTGAATCAAGTGCCCGCTCCATTCTGTTCAGGCTGACCATCTCGCCAACAATCTTTATTTTATCCGGCGATGACCCCTGGCCAACGACAATCGGATATGTCTCCTCAATAGATTTCCCGGAAGTCGTGACATCCTCAATAATCACAACCCTGTCTCCGTCCTTGATTTCGCTTCCCAAAAGTTTTCCCTTGTCGGCACCGTGGTCCTTTTCCTCCTTGCGGTTTGAGCAATAGCGGATTTCTTTTCCATAAAGCCTGCTGTATGCAATGACTGTCGCAACACTCAGAGGGATTCCCTTGTACGCTGGTCCAAAGAGGACATCAAAATCGTCACCAAAATTTTCGTGTATGGCCTGGGCGTAGTATTCACCAAGCTTCATCAGCTGGCTTCCGGTGGTGTATGCCCCTGCGTTCATAAAAAATGGGGAATGTCGTCCGCTCTTCAAAGTGAACGACCCAAACTTCAAAACCCTGCACTCGACCATGAAATCGATAAATTCTTTCTTGTACTGTTCCATGCTTTTATTGTACACGATTGGGAAAAAAAATTCAGCCTCGCGGACAAAAAAAAGAGGTTCCAAAAACCTGTGTTTTCAGAACCCCTGTCGTCGGGCTAACCGAATTCGAATCGGTGACCCCAAGTCCCCCAGACTTGTACGCTAACCAGCTGCGCTATAGCCCGATATTGATGGAATTTAATATAACGGAAAATCTGTTTTTTGTGAATAGGGTGAGACTAAAAATTCCCGGTCCCTGGGGGCATGGTCTTGCGGTGGTGGGCTGTCGTTGGTATAATTTTTTCCATGATTGTGAGAGACATTGCTTTTATTGCCATTGGCGTAATCATGATTATTGTGGGAATCATCGGCTGCATTGTTCCCGCCATGCCTGGCACTCCATTGTGCTGGGGTGCACTCATGCTTGGATATTTTGTGCAGTGGACAAACATTGCCATTCCGGCTCTTGTGATTTTTGGGGTACTCACGGTTACTGTCGAGGTGCTGAACAGTTTTGTGCCGGGCATTTTCTCAAAAAAGTCGGGAGGCTCAAAGGCTGGGTCGCGGGGGGCCATGTTCGGTGTGATGCTCGGAGTGTTCACAGGGAACGTTGTGGGCATCCTGCTTGGACCTTTTTTGGGAGCGCTTGTTGGCGAACTGATTCACGACAAGAGCAATTTCAAAACGGCCCTAAAATCCGCATGGTTTTCATTCCTCGGCTTTTTGACAGGAAGCGGCCTGCGCCTGATGGTCTCCTGCGCAATAGTCATCTACTACATAAGCAGTTTTTTCCACAAATAGCAGCGGTTCCCTAGAGGCTGATTGATTTCAGGACTTTCACGAGCCTTGGCTTTTCCACCAAATCCAGCGGTCGGCCATCTATGTATTTGTGGGCATCCTCCGAGAACACACCCGCCGTTACACAGAATCCACGGTCGGCCTTTACATCGTGCATGTGTCCATGGAGGTCGCGCACATAAAGCTCCCCGGATGAGCCGGATGTTCTGAAGAATCTGAACAGCTCAATGTCGGAAGCCTTCACCGTGTCAACCTCCGCAAGAATGTCGGTGTACGCCGGCTGAACCTGTATGTCCATAATCTTGACCTGCGAACCCCTGTAGACGGTCTCTATGAATTTTCGGCACAGCGCAACAAAATCGGACGCACCGGACGAAAGATAAATCTGGAGATTGGTGTTCTGGCTCAACTCCTGATAGCGGCTCATCAATGCGTTCACGTCCTTGTAGTTTGCGTTGACCAGACGGATGCTGTTCAAAAGCTGCAGGCCCTTAGCGAAATCGTTTTTGCTGAAATAGCACTGGGCAGTTCTGTACTGCAAATCAAGAAGAACATCCTGCTCTATGTTCTGGTGCTTCATTCCGACTTCAAAATCCTGTATGGCCGCATCGTAGTCGCCCATCTTGATATGGTACACACCAGCCTCAAGACATGATTTTGGTCCATAAACTGGATCCGCCCTAAGGTGCATGAACACTTTGATTGATTTGTCGCCATGGCCACCAATGTTCATAGCGTCCGCCATATCAAAAAGGGCCTCCTTGTTTGTCGGGTCCTCATCAAGCGCACGTTTGAAACATGGAAGAGAGTCGCGGTAGTGGTTTCCGTAATAGTAGCTCTGTCCAAGAACCAGGTAGACACCCTCCGCCTCCGGATTTATCACAAGAGCTTTTTTGAGGCATGGAACAGCTTTGTCATACTGCTTGTCCTTGAACATGGCAAGTCCCATGTAGTAGTTCACCTCAAAATCGTGGGACTGAATCTGGTAGGCAAGCGACAAAGACTTTATTGCCTCCTGAACATTGTCCATATTCAAAAGACAGACTCCATGCCGGAGCAGGCTTTTAAAATTATCAATCCTGGGGTCCTTTGCCGCAAGAGTGTACAGTTTGGTGTAGATTGGCAGGGCCTTGTCCCAAAGTTTGTTCTGGAAATAGATTTCTCCCAGCTCAGCAAGTCCATCCGGGTCGTCAGGATTTCTGTCCAGCTTCCGTTTTGCCTCACGGATTATCTGGGTTTGCGATTTCCCGCCACCATTTTTTGACGTTCCACCCTTATTTTTGAGGATAAAAAATATCGCCGAGCCTACAGCAATTACAACTAGAATAACAATCAAAGCAACCATAATAGCAAATGTCCTCTAAAAAATAAAACTGGAGTACAGGACCCCAGTTCATTTATCGGAGATTTTTTAACCCATGTTTAGGGCTGTTTTCAGTTCAGAATGGTTTACTGGATGTTCCCCTTTTTACATTCCTCAACCATGTCCGCAATCTTGTCCAGCGCAATCTTGATTTTGTCAACCGCCGTGGCATAGCAGCATCTTATGTGGCCCGCTCCGGCATCTCCAAATGCAGTACCCGGGACCACCGCGACATTGTGTCTCTTGAAAAGCTCCGTGGCAAAATCATCCGCACTCATGCCTGTGGAACTGATGTCAGGGAACATATAGAAAGCTCCGGTCGGCTCCGGAACATTCAGCCCCATATCAACAAAGGACTTGTACATGAGGTTCCTTCTCTGCTGATATGAAATCCTCATTCTCTCAACCTCGTCCCATCCGTTTTTCAGACCCTCCAGCGCGGCATACTGGCTCATAATCGGCGCACAGATTGTGTTGTACTGGTGGAGCTTGACAATCTGCGCCATCAAATCTTCGGGGGCCGCAATCCATCCGATTCTCCATCCCGTCATGGCAAAACTTTTGCTGAATCCGTTCAGTATGATTGAATAGTCTTTCATTCCGGGGAAGGAGCCTATCGATGTGTGCCTGTTTCCGTCATAGACAAGCTCGCAGTAGATTTCGTCGGCCACACACCAGATTTGATTTTTTACGCACAGTTCCGCAATCTTTTTTAGCTCGTCGGCGGGGACCATGGTTCCTGTCGGGTTGCTTGGAGAACAGAACATGATTGCCTTTGTCTTTGGCGTAATCAGCTTCTGGAACTGTTCGGCGGTCGGGTGGAAATCATTTTCGCTTGTGTCGAGCTTCACAATCTTTGCCCCACAGAGATGGGCCAGCGGAATATAGTTCACGTAGCATGGCTCGCAGACAATCATCTCGTCGCCGGGATTCAGTATGGCACGGAGGACCGCATCAACACCTTCGGACGCGCCAACCGTAACAAGAATCTCCTTTGCCGGATTGTATGAGCAGCCGTACTTCTGCATGTAACGGGCAATCTCCTCGCGGAGTTCAAGAAGTCCCCAGTTGCTTGTGTAGCTTGTGTGTCCCTGCTCAAGGTGATAGAACGCTTCCTCCCTCATCAGCCACGGAGTCGGAAAATCCGGTTCGCCAACTGAAAGAGAGATAACATCGTCATGGCCGATAAGCATTTCAAAAAATTTTCTGATTCCGCTTGGTGGTGTCTCCAACATCGAGCGGCTGAATCTGTCTTCGCGGGTATTCATTATGCTGTAACTCCTTCTCTGCCGTCCTTCTTTTCTTCAACATAAAAAATGCCGTTCTCTTTGTAGGTCTTAAGAAGGAAATGGGTTTTTGTGGAGCGCACCCCGGCCAATGTCGAAAGTTTGCGGGCAACAAAAAGCGCGACATCCTGCAATGTGTCCCCCTCAATCACGACCTTCAAATCATATCCGCCGCTCATAAGATAAAGCGATTTGACCTGCGGGAAACGGTAGATTCTGTCGGCAATTCCATCAAAACCATGCTCGCGTTCAGGGGCAACCTGTATTTCGATCTCCGCCCTGACTTTGGATTTTTCAACCGCGTCCTTCTCTGGATTGATGATTGCGGCATACTTCATGATTACGCCGTCGTCCTCCAGCTTTTTGATAACCGCATTCACTTCGTCAACGCTCGTCTTGGTCATAGCGGAAATATCCTCCACGGAAATCCTTGCGTTGTCCCGAAGAAGATTGAGAATCTGTTCAGAAATGTCCATATCTGTCCCCCTTGTTCTTTCATCGAACATAATACCCACTATTTTGCAATAGTTCAAGGAATATGTCTTGGAATAATCGGCATAAAAAAAGACACTCCCAAAATGGAAGTGCCTTTTGTCACCGTTCTACGCTGCTTTGCGTGATGAAAAACTACTGGAGCAGAGAGAGAACATTCTGTGAAGACTGGTTGGCCTGTGCGAGCATTGCAGTTCCAGCCTGGCTGAGAACCTGGTTCTTTGTGAAGTCAACCATCTCAGATGCCATGTCTGTGTCGCGGATGCGGCTCTCAGATGCCTGGAGGTTCTCTGCACCAATGTCAAGACCTCTTACAGTCATCTCAAGGCGGTTCTGGTATGCACCGAGGTCAGCGCGCTGCTTGTTAATCTTCTTGATTGCCTCATCGAGAGTTCCGATTGCGCGGTTTGCGTTGTCAGGTGTCTCAAGGCTCATGATTTCCTCAGTTCCAACCTGGCGGAGTCCGAGAGCTGCGGCAGACATTGTTCCAATGAATACCTGGGTTCTCTGGTCCATGTTGGCACCAATGTGGAGCCACATAGAAGCTGTAACATTGTTCTCTCCAGTTGGGCGAGCGAAACGTCCTGTGAACATATTCATGCCATTGAACTGAGCGTGTGATGCAACGCGGTCAACTTCAGCGATGAGAGAAGAAACTTCAACCTGAATCATTGTGCGGTCTTCATCGGTGTAGATACCGTTGCTTGACTGGACAGCCAGCTCACGGATGCGCTGGATGATGTCTTCTGTTTCCTGAAGATATCCTTCAGCTGTCTGGATGAAAGAAATACCATTCTGAGCATTCTCTGAAGCCTTGTTCAAACCACGAATCTGGCTGCGCATTTTCTCAGAAACTGCAAGACCTGAGGCATCGTCTCCAGCACGGTTGATTCTCATGCCAGAAGAGAGCTTCTCCATGTTTTTCTGGCGGCTAACTTCAGTCAGCCCTTCAGAACGCTGTGCAAACATAGCACTCATGTTGTGATTGATAACCATAATGTATCTCCTTATAAGGTAAGATTTCTAGAGTTACAGACAAACATGCGATATGTCTGCTGTCCCCGGGTTCTACCACCCTATGCTTAGAATTTCGGACTTGTATTTTTTGACTTTAGAGATTTTTTACTTTTTCTGGCCAAAATTGAGTTTTTTTCTTTTGTCCGCCCATCTTTCCAAAATCTTCCATATAAAGTATCATGGTGGCATGAACGAACTTCAACTTAAATACGGATGCAACCCGAACCAGAAACCGGCAAGGGTCTTTATGGAAAACGGAGCTGATTTGCCGATCACTGTTTTGAACGGCAGACCCGGCTATATCAATCTTCTGGACGCTTTCAACGGATGGCAGCTTGTAAAGGAGCTTAAGGAGGCAACCGGTCTTCCTGCTGCGACAAGTTTCAAGCATGTTTCACCAGCTGGAGCCGCTGTCGGTCTTCCGCTTTCGGACACACTCAAAAAAATCTACTTCACCGAGAACGTTGAGCTTACCCCTCTTGCATGTGCCTATGCCCGCGCACGTGGAGCAGACCGCATGTCATCTTTCGGCGACTTCATTTCCCTTTCCGATGAATGTGACGAAGCAACCGCACTCCTCATCAAAAAGGAAGTGAGCGACGGAGTTCTTGCACCTTCATACACGCCAAAGGCATTGGAAATCCTCAAGGCAAAGAAAAGCGGAAACTATCTCGTAATCCAGATTGACCCGAACTATGTTCCGGCGGAGCTTGAAAAAAAGCAGGTCTTCGGAGTGACGTTCGAGCAGGGACACAACTTCCTCAAAATCGACGAAAGCTGCCTTTCAAACATCGTTACAAAGAACAAAAATCTTTCTGAAAACGACAGGCGCAACCTCATCATCTCGCTGATTGTGCTGAAATACACACAGTCAAACAGCGTATGCTACGTTAAGGACGGACAGGCTATCGGTATAGGTGCCGGACAGCAGAGCCGCGTTCACTGTACAAGACTTGCAGGACAGAAGGCCGACAACTGGTGGCTCCGTCAGTGCCCGAAAGTCCTTGAGCTTGATTTCGTCGATGGAATCAAACGTGCGGACAGGGACAACGCAATCGACGTGTACATCGGAGACGAATACATGGATGTCCTTGGCGAAGGAAAATGGCAGAAAATCTTCAAGACCAAGCCTAGCGTGTTCACAAAAGAAGAAAAGGCAGAATGGATTTCAAAGAACACCGATGTTGCACTTGGAAGCGATGCATTCTTCCCGTTCGGCGACAACATCGACCGAGCGCACAAATCGGGTGTGACAGCCGTGGTACAGCCGGGCGGTTCAGTCCGTGACGATTTGGTCATCGAAGAAGCAGACAGCTACAACATGACAATGTGCTTCAACGGCATCCGTCTGTTCCACCACTGATTCAAATTTTGAATGTCAACAGATCCTCTAAAAGCGAGTTTTTTTAGAGGGTCTTTTAATAATCATCACTTCCCATAATCTTTTGTACACTGGAATCCCTGCAAACAGATATGCCCTCCTTCCGGCTGATTATTGTGATGGTCAGTCTTCGGTGGCTTCGCACGATAAACTCAACCACCACATTTTTTTTCAAAAAAATTGCAGATTTTTTTACATTGGTGATTTTCTCGGCATATATATATGTGAGGTGAAAAATGAAACCAATTGATGATCTTACTTTCATTGACGACTATATGTTCGGCGAGGTGATGAAAAACAAGGAAATCTGCAAGGAAGTGCTTGAGCGGCTGACCCACCTGAAAATCAGGGACATCGAATACCCGGAGCTTCAGAAATCCCTTAAAGCTGGATATGAAAGCCACGGAGTCCGACTTGATGTCTACGTGAGGGACAGTGATAAAGTCTACGACATTGAGATTCAGAACAAGCATTACGTTGACCTTGGAAAGCGCACGAGGTTTTACCAGAGCCTGATTGACGCCGACTGCCTGATCCGGGGAACCGACTACAAAAAGCTCCCCGAATCAATTATAATTTTCATCTGCAAGGACGACCCCTTTGGCCGGGGACTTCAAAAATACAGCTTCAGAACCGTATGCGCCGAATCGGATTCTGTGGAATTTAATGACAAGTGCCAGAAATTGATTTATAATGCAAGTGCATGGGAGCAGGAGGAGGATGCCGGGATGAGAGCCTTCCTGCAATTTGTGAGCAGAAACGAGGCTTCGGACGATTTAACGGACGGACTTTTGGAATCCGTCGCCGAGGTCAAGCGGAACGAGATTTTCCGCAAGGAGTACTTGAGCATGGGAGTTTGGGAATCAGACATAAGGGACGCAGCACTGCAGGAGGGCGAGGAAAAAGGTAGGCAGGAAGGCTATTCCCGCGGGGTTGAGTATGGCTTGGCAAAAGGTCAGGGGCAAAAAGCAATAGAAGACGCTCTGATCCTTGTGCGCGATTTCAATGTTCCACCGGAGACTGCCGCTGAAAAAATGGGTGCGCAACTTGACGCTGTTCTGGCGGCCTTGTAACAAGGAGCCTGCAATCTTACAAATTATAAAAAACCGCTGACCTTATCAATCAGCGGCTTTAACCTTTATTTCTTTTTCTTTGCTTTTTCGGCTTTGACCGGAGCCGGACTTTCACCCTGTGCGGCCTTTTCTTTCATTTTTTTATCCCTGAGCCAAAGCGCGAACATCAGTCCAAGACCACCCACAATCATCACGAAGCAGAAAATCTGGCCTGTGCTTATGTTCATCCATGACGTGTTCCTTGCAAGTTCCGTGCTTCCGTCCGAGCTGATTCTGAATCCCAAATCTGCATCCGGTTCGCGGAAATATTCAATCACAAAGCGCACCACTCCGTAACCAGTGCAGTACAGAGATCCGATAAATCCGTCGAAAGGCTTCCGTTTGCGAAGGTTCCAGAGCAGGGCTCCAAGAAAGACTCCCTCGAACAATGCTTCATAGAGCTGGCTTGGATGGCGCGGAAGATTTACCAAAGTTGCTCCATCGGGTGCCGTCATGCCAATTTTTGCCATTATGTCCTGAACCCAGTCCTGCGATACAGGGAATTTTTCTGCCGCCGGGAAGACCATTCCCCATGGCATTGTGGTGACACGACCGTAGAGTTCCCCGTTCATAAAATTTCCAAGACGGCCGAACGTGTATCCAATCGGAATCGCCACGCTCATAACGTCAATCCATTTCCAGGTGGGCTTTTTATGAACCTTGCACCAGACCAACATTCCAATCAGTCCACCGATGAATCCACCGTGGTATGACATTCCTGCGAGTCCCGTAAATTTTTTTGTAACAGGGTCGAATGGCCAGAAAATGAGCCAAGGTTTTTTCCAGTAGGTTCCGCTTGTATCATAGACAAGTGTTGAAAAAATGCGTGCGCCAAGAAGAAGCGCCACAATTCCCCAGGCAAGGAAACTGAAAAGTTCATCCTCAGTTGCCTTGTGGTCGGGAGTGTCCAGAAGTCCTTCCTTCCGTTCCTTTTTCAAAACCAAAAATGCGGTTCCAAATGCAAATACATACATCAGACCGTACCAGCGGATAAGACTCAGCACTGGCACGTTCGGTATAATCTCCGGGTGAATCCATGACGGATATTCAATGTAAAGAGGCATTACTTTTTCCTTCTATATTTATAAATATTATTTAAACTTTATATCCTTTTCGGGCTGCGTCAATCAGCTTTTTCTTCAGCAGGATGTTTTCTTTTTTGAGCTGGGTGATTTCAAACTGCTGCTGCTTGATTGCTTCCGCAAGTTCTCCTGTGGTCAATGTTCCGCTTCCGATAAGCTCCTCCACGTAGGACATCTTCTGGTAATAATCCTCACCAGCCTCTTCCGCCGCAATCTGGAAGGAAGTTTCGCTCGCCTGTGTGATGTCGTAGCCTGAATCAAAGGCAAGTGTCTCCGAGTGGATGATTTTGTCCGCCACACGGTAGATTCCCTGGGCAACAAGGGACTGGGGCTTGTAGATTATAACCGGAAGTCTGGACGCAAGAGCCTTGTCCTGTAGAGAGTCCCGGTAGATTACACCAAGATGCTCCAGATTCAGACCAAGGAACTGCTGGCAGGAACGACGGATTTTGTTCGCACGGTCGGCATCCTTCGGGTCCTCAATCATGTTCAGCACAAGACGTGGACGGAATTCTTCCATGCGTGACTTGAAAAGGGCCGTGTTCTCCGGGTCAACAGATTCCAGTGCCTCAACCAGTTTTGGTATGTAAAGACGCTGGAGCGATGCGGAATCTTTTTTCAGGTTCTCAAGATAGTCGTGCGCGGGTGTACCCCTTCTGAATGTGTTGTACATCATGCGAAAGACGATGCTCTTCAAAAAGAGATAGCCGTTGAGTGTGGCCGTGACTGTCGGTGCGGTGACGATTATCCCCTGCGGCGAAAGAAGGAACATGTCAAGGATTGTCAGATGTGTTCCCGCTCCCAAATCAAGAACAAGGTAGTCAAAATCAAGCGCCTGAAAATTTTTGACCAGATCATTTTTTTTGCTTGCCCTGAGCGATGTAAGCCCCGGAATCTCCGAGTCGCCCGCTATAAAATAAACGTTCTCATAATCCGTGGGACTTATGATTTGTTCAAAGGGTGTCTGGCCTGTGAGATATGTTCCTATTCCTGTTTTTGGCGAAGTCTGTCCTATGACCAGATGAAGGTTCGACGCACCCAAATCAAGGTCAACCAAGAGAACTTTTTTACCCGCCTGTCCTAAAGCTATGGCAAGATTCGCGCTGAGAAGTGATTTACCGACACCGCCCTTGCCGCTCGCAACTGGTATTATCTGCATACATCCATTGTATACCAAAACCATGGCTAGGGCAATCTATTTTCAACAATCGGTCCACCGCTGGACACTTTTGTGCAAAATACCACCTAATTGGGTAGTCACTTTTTTGTTCTGCTTGTATACTATCTAACCAGCGAGAAAAAAACTCGGAAGGAGACTCTATGAAAAAAATAGTTGGCGTTTTAATGGCCATTACTTGTGCCGCATTGCTTTCATCTTGTTTCGGTGGAGGAAGTTCAGGCGATTCATCGCAGGACGGAAGAAGCATTGTTTCAGCAGGCAGTTCGGAAGGAAAAATTATCAAACGTGCTGACGGAAGTATAATCAAGACTGGTGGATACAAAAGCGCGAATCCCGCAAGCCGTGCCTCCGCTGCAAAATATTCGGCAAAATCCAATGCCAGCGACCTTCCCTCAAAGGTTGACCTCAGAAAATACATGACCCGTGTTGAAGACCAGGGAGAGCTCGGTTCGTGTACGGCAAACGCAACGGCAGGAGCCTATGAGTATCTAATAAACATGAACCAGGGTGTTTCCGACTACAACGTTAGCCGCCTGTTTCTCTATTACAATGCCCGCGCAATCGACAACAATACAAGCAGGGACGATGGAACGTTCAACAGTTCAATCCTGCAGTCGCTCAATGAAAAGGGTGTTTGCAGCGAAGATACATGGCCTTATGTCGTAAACAAGTTCGCCCAGAAACCAAGCAGCGAATCATACACCGAGGCACTGGACAACAGGATTTCAAAATACGAGTTCGTTCCTCTGGACCTTAACACATGGAAGAGCGTTCTTGCGGAAGGATACCCAATCATTTTTGCCGCGGTCATATACGACTCTTTCTACAACCCGCGCAAGGGATTCATTTCCATGCCCAAAAGCAACGAAACTGATGGTGGCGGACATGCCATGTGCTGTGTTGGATATTCAGACCCTGACCAGTGCTTCATAGTCCGCAACTCATGGGGACACCAGTGGGGAGACGGCGGTTACTGCTACATTCCTTACGAATACATGATGAATCCAAACCTTAACTGCAATGACTCGTGGGTTATATACGACGTAAACCCAATCAGCTCCCAGGCAGCGGCGGAGGCTTGGTCGGATGATGACGAGTCCCTTTTTGTTGACATGGAGGATGAGTTCTCAGACATGTCCGACGAGGATTGGGAGGCCATGTGCGACGAGCTTGGCGAATACGACATCGTTTACCGTTTGGGTGCGCTCTACAATATTGCATGTTGGGGAGACCTGGACAAGTCTGACGCAGAAAACAAGGCCGCCCTTGAAAAACTCAAGAGAATACTCCAGATGTTCGATTTGGAATACTCACCGAAAAAGGTCCTGCAGAACTGTGAAAATCTTTGGGTTGACAAGGACAACTTCCTTGAGGACACTGTCGAGATTCTTTCAAAATATCTTTCCGACGGTGCACGTGCGACAATTGCGGCAGACATGTTCGAAATTGCGGAAGCCGATGACGACCTTGCCGAAGATGAGCGCATAGTGATTGCCGGACTTGTCACAGACTGGCTCAACGAGGACCTCGTGTACGACTACTTCTCCGACTGGATTGATGACTACGACGAGGATGATGACTACTACGACTACTACGACGACGAAGACTGGGACGATTATTATTACGACGATGACTACTACAGCGACGACGATTACGACTATGACGACGACGATGATTACTACTACGATGATGACGACGACGACGATGATTACTACTACGATGACGACGACGACGATTACGACTACTACGATGATGATGACGACGATTACGACTATGACTACTATTGATTTTAGGCTGTAGTTTTTAAACAAGACAAATGGGGAGTAAAAAGCTCTCCATTTGTTTTTTTAAAGAAATTTACTCTTGAACAATTGGTAAAAAACACCGTAAAATATAGATATGGGAAAGAATATTCATGCGACAATGCGTCGCCACATAGCCAAGGCCGCGGCCATATTTTTTATGACCATAGCCACTTCACAATGTTTTGCGCAGTCTCAATCAAAATCCGCAAATATCAAGCCAGAACAGGACAAGCGTTATCTCGATATAATCAACACTCTCTACTATTATATACAGCAGAACTATGTTGATGATGTTGACCCGGAAATCCTGTACGCCGGCGCACTCAAGGGTATGCTTGAAGCTCTGGACGATCCATATTCAGTCTACATGCCGAAGGACGAATGGAGAAGCCTGAAGGACACGACCGTCGGTAGCTTTGGTGGCGTGGGTCTTTCAATCACAAAACCGACCGAAAACAAACCAGACAAGCCGGCGTATGTCGAAGTCTCCCAGCCAATTGAAGATTCACCGGGATACAAAGCAGGAATCCAGTCAGGAGATTTGATTGTCGCAATCGATGGAACCGACACTTCAACCATAACAATGAACGAGGTTCTGGACATGCTCCGTGGAACAGTTGGAACAAACGTCACGGTCAGAATCCGCCGCGGAAAGGCAATGGAATTTGAACGTGTGCTGACCCGTGCAATCATCGAAAACCCAACCGTAAAATCCGGCATGATTGAGGACTCAAAAATTGGATACATAAAGATTACCGAATTCTCATCAAACACGGCACAGAGGGTCCAGGAGGCCATAGACAAGTTCAGCAAGGAAAAATACACCGGACTGATTCTTGATCTTCGCAACAACGGTGGTGGACTCCTTTCTTCTTCCGTGGACATTGCTGAAAAATTCATTGATTCAGGTGTGATTGTCTCAACAAAGAGCCGCATTTCCTACGAAAACTCCGTCTACACGGCACACAGGGCAAGAACTACGGTCAGAAATCTACCGGTGGTTGTGCTGATTAACGGAGCGTCAGCGTCTGCATCTGAAATTCTTGCGGGCGCACTGAAGGATGCACATGTCGCGTATCTGGTCGGCGAAAAGACCTACGGGAAAGGCAGCGTCCAGATTCCGAGCGAGCTTATCAACAACGACGGATTCAAAATCACCGTGGCGCGCTACTATTCACCGAGCGACACAAACATAGACAAGATTGGCATTCCACCGGACAGGGAAGTTAAGTTCCCGGAATTCAACGAGGATGAGGAAAAGGCATACGTAAAGCTGGTGGAGTCCAACGAAATTGAGACCTATGTTGAAAACCATCCGAACATGGGCGAGGAAGACATAGCGGCCTATGCGGACATCCTCCATCTTGCGTACCCGGTGGAGACCCGTGTAATCAGAAAGATTGTCCGGAACGAAGTTGACAGGACCAAGCCAGCCCGCCTTTATGATTTGGACTACGATCTCCAGCTTAAAGAGGCAATCAAGATTCTCAAAACCGAGGACATGAAGGCCCTGATGAAGTCAACCAAGACTTTGAAGCAGCTACAGGCTGAGGTCAAAGCGGAACAGTCGGAAAAATCAGAAAAGTAAGCTGATGAGGCAGTTCATAGCGGATTCCGGTCTGGACAGTTCTGGCTGCCTTGAAGTGTCGGGAAAAAAATACCGGCACATTGTTCAGGTGCTGCGTGTGGAGCCGGGCGACATGATTGACGTTCGTCTTCCCGATGGTTCCATGCAGCAAATGACGGTAGCCAAAATCAACCAGACGGAAAAAAGTCTTATGCTCCAGTGCGCGGGAAAAAGGTCGGATGAAAAATCGGACACGGCGTTGGACAAAAAAAACGCACCCGTGCCACAGGAAATCTGGCTTTTCCAGTTTGTCGCAAAACCACCAAAGATGGACCTGATTATAAGGCAGGCGACGGAATGTGGAGTCTCAGCCGTTGTCCCGGTGGTCGGAGAGTTCTGCCAAAGCGGTCCGGTCGAATCCGCACAAAAAAAAAGCGACGGCAAGGACAACCGTTGGCAGCGCATAATCACCGAGGCCCGGGAGCAAAGCGGTTCGCCAGTTGAAACGAGGGTCATGCCATGCGTGTCCCTGGAAAATGCCCTGGAAATCTGGAAAACGGAGAGCAAAAATCAAGGCAGGGCAGTGGTCCTTTACGAACAGAGCGAGGGAACCATAACAATCCACGAGGCTTTTGCCGATAATACCAGAGCAGAAAAAATCGCTGTGTTCGTGGGTGCGGAAGGCGGCATCTCACCGAACGAAATCGCGGTTATGAAAAAATATGGAATACTTCCCGTGCATTTTATGACAAACATACTGCGTTGCGAGACTGCGGCGTTATACGGTTTGGCGGTTGTGCAGAATACACTAAGGGAGAAGGAACTATGGCAATTCAGAGAATAAAGGTTTTGGACGTGCCCGTGGACATCTGCGAGGCTCAGGACATTGAGGAAAAGATTCTGGAAATGGAGGCCCAGCCCGGAACCAAGCAGATTGTTTTTCTTTCCGTGTGGGATTTGCTCAGGGCAAGACGGAAGGGAGAGTACGCAAGGTGTGTGCAGAACGCCGACCTGATTCTTCCAATCTCCAAAAGCATTTTGAAGGGTGCAAAAAAACTCAGGCAGCCAATTCCGGTCCGCTACAATCCATTTAACGCCATAATCAGCATACTCAGCGTGTTGGAGTCGCACTATAAATCCCTGTACATGCTTGGTGGCCGCAAAAAAACATTGATGGCGGCAGAAAAAAATGTCCGCGCGACATTCAAGGACCTCCAGATTGTTGGACGCTATGTTGGCTTCTATCCAAAGCAGGTCGAAAACGATATTGTCCAGGCAATCTACAAGGCCTCCCCCTCTTTGGTTTTGGTCAGCGAGGGAATCAAGGAAAAGGATGGATGGGCATACAACCGCAGGAACAGTTTTTCCTCAAGCATCTTCCTTTACCAGAAGGACATAATCGGAATCTTCGGGGAACGAATCACAAGGATTTCAGAAAAAAAATTTGACAAGGGCCTGGAAATTTGGGACGAAATCAAGCACAATCCGCTCAAAATCTTCCTGATTTTCCCCTACATGAAATACAAAATCCTGTTGATTTGGTACAGGCTTTTCAAAAAAGACAGCAAGCAAAATGCAAAGTCTGAAAACTAAGGCAATAGTCGTAATCAGCGAGTCCGCATCCCTTGCCGCATGGTGCAACCTTGTGCTTGGTGCGGATTTTCCAATAATATGGATTCAGGGCGCGGATGAATTTTCCTTCAACCTTTCCCCGGTGGCTGCCGTCTCAGATTTTGGCCCCGACAGATTTGGCGAAGTGTATGGGTTCTGCCAAAAAATGAAGATTCGCTGCTTCTGCGTTTCATCCGACAAATTTTTTCCCACAGGCGAGCATAGACGTTTTCCCAAAGCAAAGTTCATCAAGATGGACAGCACCTTTTTGCTGAAAGTTTCGGTGAGCTATGAATACCAGCTTTCGGCCCGGCATGACGACAGTTTTTCACCGGCAGAATATTTCAGAAGACTAAAGTGCGCCGCGGAATCGGACGAGAACGTGCTCCTGCTTGGAAAGACGGGTGTTGGAAAAACGCACGACGCAAAAATAATCCACCAGAATTCAAAACGAAGGGAAGGTCCGTTTGTCAGTTTCACAATGGCCGAGTCAAATCCCAACTCCATCGAGGGCGACCTTTTTGGTGTGGCGAAAAACACGTTCACCGGTGTCTCCGCAAAGGATGGCGTTCTAAAGCTGGCACAGGGCGGGACCCTCTTTTTTGATGAGATAACCGAAATCCCACTGGACATGCAGGCAAAACTGTTGACCGTAATCTCCGAACGAAAATTCAGACCAAAGGGAAGCGATACCGAAGAATATTTTTCCGGAAGATTCATCTTTGCGACCAACGCCGACATAGACCAGATGGTTCTTGAAAACAGGTTCCGCGAGGATTTGTACAACCGAATCAACGTACTCCGCCTGAATGTCCCGGACCTGAACGAACGCGCCGACGATATCGCAAGATTCGCCATGATGTATGCGTCCGAAAAACACAAGTCGCTCACAAAGGCCGTGCTTAGAAAACTGGAGACCCACCGGTGGACCGGAAACATACGCCAGCTGAGAAACATAGTTGTAAGGGCCTGTACTTTCGCCAGAAACAACATAGTTGACCTTGAGGATTTGAATTTCGACTGAAAAAATGTAGACAAAAGGATGGAGCAAAAAACTCATTTTTTTCTGTCCAGTCTCTTTTTTTCTGCCGAAAAATAGTATATAATAAGTAAAAACAGGGAAATCTCTCATTTTTTTTGGAGGAAATTTATGAAAAAGATTTTGTTGTTCATTGCTGCCGCCATGGTTGCAGCCAGCGTCTCGGCCTATGATACACACTCAATCACACCCAAGGGGAACATATCCAACTACACAAAGACAAACTACACCATTGTTTCAAAATTTGGTTCAACATACAGGTCCGTTGCCGTGAAGTATGTCCACCTCTACAACAACATCGGGCTGGAGACCGAATGTACAGGCTACAACGCAAAGGATGTCATGGTTGACAAAGTGACCTACGACTACGACGCGAAATACCACCTCACGTCATCCACATTCTACAACGCACAGAACGCAATAATCTGGAAGACGACAAACGAGTACGACACCACCGGAAGAATCACCGTTGAAAATGAGTACGACGGCGAAAACAATTTGACCGGAAAGACAATCTACGAGTACAACCAGAAGACAAACAAAGTCACCGAATCCTACTACGACGGAAGCGGAAAACTTTTGGTCAGGTCCATCACAACAAACAACAATGTCGGAAAGCCATCCGAAATCTTCCGCTACTATGGAGACGGTTCGCTTGACAGGCACGAGACCTACTCTTACAACGACGCAGGCCTTCTTTCAACAATCGACTACACAGATGCGTCCGGACAGCTCACATCAAAACTGGTCTACCGCTACGACGCAAAGAATGTGCTGACCGAAATCCAGACATACAACAGCAAGAATGTGCTTTACGAGCGTGAAATCTACCAGAACGACTCAAACGGAAACCCGACAAAAATTTCCGTATACCTTGTTGCCGAAAAATTTGGTGGCACGGTCAACGAGCTTCAAACCCAGTCAGCAGTGACCTACTCCTATAAGTAAAAACTTCTTTTCAATACGCCGGGGTTTTTTGCCCCGGTTTTTGTTTTCGCAAAGCAAATGGCGTTCTGCCATATTAAAGTAAAAACTCTTTCCCTAAACCTTGATTCCAATAATGCCGACATTTAGAATTAAGATAGTATTTAAAAGAGGGGTATGTATGAAATCTATCGGAATTAAACTTGCGGACGGCTCTTTTTATCCGATTCTGGAAGAAGGCAGCGTTGAAAAAAAGGACCTGGAAGTTACCACGGTCAAAGACAACCAGACAAAAGTACAAATCGATTTATACCGTTCCGAAACAAATTCCATGGACGATGCCGAATATGTGGACAGTTTGGAAATCACCCATCTTAAACCGCATCCGAATGGAGAACCAACTTTCAGTCTGGAACTTAACCTTGATTCTGACAACCATCTCCACGCGCAGATGAAGGACCCGGAGACCGGAAAATCCTCCGCGTTCAAAGTTGATTTGGTCTCACGCACCGAAGCCGAAAGACAGGAGCCTGCCAATTTCGCCCTCAACGATTCCGACTCTGGAATTCTTCCGGGTGTCTCAGCTGTCAGCTCGATTCTTGACAACGCAAACGACGAGGCATTTTCTTTTGACCCCATATCCGATTTGGACAGCCCTTCATCGAACGGTTTTGACGACGACGATGACACGACAATAGATTTGACCTCCCTTGACATTGATTCAATCGAGGAAGCCCCTGTGTCCGATGATTTTATGACCGACGCGCAGGTTATTGATGACGACATGGTTTCCGACAAGCCGCTGACAGACGAGGACATGCTAAGCCCCGACGACCTCTTTGTTGATGACGCGGACAATAAAAAGCGCGATGTCTTTGTTGACAACGACGGCACAGGATTTTCTTTTGTTGATGACTCCTCAGCCAAAGCCGCACAGGAGACTGTCGCCGAAGAAAAAGCAGCACCGGCTGTTGAAGAAAAAGTCGAGCCTGCCGCTGATGAAAACGAGTTCCAGATTCCCTCATCACTTTTGGACTCAAGCCTCTTTGATGAAATCCCGACCGGAAATACCGTTCCCGAAGAAAAATATGATGAGCCTGTTGACACTGACATAGCCCCGCCCGATTTTTCCGATTTGGAACTTGACGACATGGGCGACTTTGATGACACTCTGGGCGAAACAATTTTTGCGGACACCCCACAAGAAAGTGCCACCGAAAATGCGGATGACACAACTCTCGCCCTTGATGAAAATCTTCCGGACGAAAATCTTGCCGCACAGGATTTGCCTGCTGATGATTTTGCGAACGAAAGTTTTGATGAAAATCTGAATGAAGCACCACAGGACACATCCGAAGAAAATCCTTACGACCTTCCTGATTTTGAGGCCCTTGTTTCCGACACCGACCAAAAAACGGAGCCTGAAGCACCTGCGGAAACTGAAGTTCCAGAAACCAAAGGCGAAGAAGAGACCACCGAGTCCGAGGCTGATTTTTCACTTCCGACTTTTGACGAGCTTGACACATCTTCCCTGGACGATTTTGACAGCACATCGACCCTGGGTGATTTCACAATCCCGGACGAAAGTGAAAATGATGCTATCGAACCACAGACCGAGGAAGTTTCAAAAGATTTGGACCTTCCCAACTTTGATGAAAACGACACAGCCGCGACAGAAGAAACTGTAGACAGCGCCGCAACGGAAGAGTCCGATGAAATTGCACTTCCAGATTTCAGCGTTGACGAGCAGACTGATTCCACCGACCTTGATTTGCCGGACTTTGGTGATGACGATTCCGCAATTGTAGATACCGCCGACACAGAGTCAGCAAAAACGGAAACCACCGAGGACAGTGCCACAACAGAAATCGACACTGCTCCGGAAACAGATTCCGCATCCGATTTTTCAGTTGACAGCCTTGACCTTCCCGACTTTGGTGATGTTGATTTGACATCCACCGAGGAACCTGCGCCCGAAGAAAAACCTGCGGACGACTTTTCGCTCGACCTCCCCGATTTTGGAGAAGATGGAACGGCGGACACCGACAGTTTTGCTCCGACAGAAAGTTTTGCCGCAACGGAAAGTTCTGATTCCGAACCGGCTGCAGAAACTGAAACAAAAGAGGACACTTCGTTTGACATTGATGACATGGACATGCCGGACTTTGACAATCTGGATGCGACGAGCGAACCAGAGTCCACAAAATCAATTGAATCAACAAAATCAATTGAATCAACAAAATCAATTGAATCAACAAAATCAATTGAATCAACAGAAGCAAGCGAATCAATAGAGTCTGAAGAATCATCAATTCCATCTGACTTCCCGGATTTTGGGGACCCATTCGACTCTGTTTCAAGTGCCACCGCCGACACCGATTTTGATTTCCCAGACTTTGACGATTCCCCAACCAAAATGGAGGATTCGGAAACCAAGGCAATATTTGGCGACTTTGATGACACTGACGCTGTTTTTGAAGGCGAGACCGATGGTTTTGTCGATCCAAATGCCGGAAAAAAGAAAAAAATCAAGAAGGCAAAAAAAGTTTCCAAGACCATGGAATATGGCGAGGAAGAGGAAAAGGACAACAGCAAAAAGCCTATCATATTCCTGATTGCTGCACTTGCGGCCTGTCTCGTTGTTATCTTTGTGCTTGTGTTCCAGTCACGTGGAGCAAAGTCAGGAAAGAAAAACGGACCGGAGATTGCAAGCGCAAACACAAATGCCGAGAAAAATGTTTCCACCAAAAAATCAACGGAAATTGTTTCGTCAATGGGAGAACCCCGCTCTTCAGAAAAAGTTGTTGAGCAGGATGAAATCCTGATTGAACAGAAAGAGCTCCCTGGCACGGTGACAGGCAACACAGAAAAACCTGATGCAGAAACAATCAAAAAGGAAATTGCAGCCGAAGATGTTGCTTCAGAAAAAACTGTAAGTGAAACCAAGACCACCGAGACCAAGACTGCTGAAACAAAACCGGTCGAGGAAGAGGTAGTCGTCAAGCGTCCAAAGGTTTTTGAAACTGCAACAAAAGTTGAACCACAGGCGCAGGTTGTAATCCCCGCGAAGGAAGACACAATTATTGTTGCCTCCAATCCAGAAACTGTTGTTCCTGTAAAAAAAAATCCGACACCAGCGAGCACTGAAGACATAAAATACACGGTGGTCTGGGGTGACACACTCTGGGACATTTCCACCGCGTACTACAAAACTCCATACCGCTACAACAGGATTGCCGAACACAATGGAATTAGCGATGCAAACAAAATCCGGTCCGGGCAGGTGCTGTTGATACCGGCAGAGTGATTTATGCAAAAAAAATTTGGACCGCTGATTTTTTTCATATTGATTTTCTCATTGATTTTTGCTGGATGTGCAAACGCAAACCAAAATCCAGCTTCAGATGAGATGCTGAAAAAATATGGAAACGATGTGTACTATTTTTTGGGACTCCGCGCAAAAAATGATGGCGACACAAAATCTGCAATAAAATATTTGCGGAAAACTGTGTCGTCAAAATCAAAACTGTTCGCATCTCTTTCCGCAAGGGAGCTTGTTTCAATTCTCCCGGAAAAAGATGCGACAAGCTGCGCGGCAAATTTTTATAAAAGTTTTAACGACGAAGATTCTCTCGCACTCTATCTCCAACAGCTTTTTAATCAAGAACGCTACGACAAAATCATTTCGCTCACAAAAAATCTGGACTACAAAACCGCTGGCGATGAAATTATTTTTTATCAATGCGCGGCCCTTATTGCAATGGACGACCCATCATTTCCGGGAATCTACAATTTGTGGTGCGGCGAAAAACCTTGGTCCGAGTGGCACAAAAAAATTTTTTCAATGATAAATGACTACCAAAAAAATTCTTTTGCGTTTGCATCGGACACGGCAAAAATGCAGGATGCCGCAAGCAAAAAAGACTGGGGACAGGCAGCGGTCTATGCCCGGAGGATTTTAAATGAAAAAACAAATCTTTCGCCGCAGGTTGTAAGTATCGCCGGCAAGTCTCTTTTTTATGGCGCGGCAAATTATGAAACGAACGCAGCTTTTCTTGAGTCGCTTTTGACTGGAAACAATGATGTTGATTTTTATCTGAACTTTTATGCCGCCAGACTCTATTCACGAGTTGACGACTCTTTCGAGAAGTCCCAGGACTTTTTCAAAAAGGCAATGACCTGTGCCACGACCGATGCCGATTATGACAACGCTCTCTGGTACTATCTTAATGCCGCGCTGCAAAAAGATTTGACACAGGCGGTGGATGAGTTTAAGAAATATTGTTCAACATGGCACGACCCTTCATATTTTGATGACATTCTTGAATCGCTTTCGGTTCAGCTTCTGGATGAAAAAAAATGGGAGGAATATTACACCCTGTCTTATTGTCTTGAAAATTATGTGAGCAATGAAACAAAGGCCACATATTTTTACACAAGCGGCACTCTGATTGAAAATGGGTTTTATCAACCCGCAGACAAAATAAAAGAAGACGAGATAAAAAATCTTTACACAAAGACTCTGGACGGTGGTGCCGATTCATACCACAAGCTGATGGCCGCGGCGAAACTAGGTTTGAGCGATGACGAGACATGGAAATATTTTTCATTCTGGCAAAAACTTGAAGACTTCCATGCGGACGAGGATGTTGAAAAAATCTTCTACGGATATATCGAATTTGATTTTGTTGATTTGGTCTACCCCTTCTGGCTTGAGCACAGCAATGAGATTGGGCTTGAATGTGCGGAGGCGGTGTCCGAATATATCCATGGAAAAATTGATGACGACCCATATTTTAATTACATCAGTCTAAGGGTCGCCGCAAAAAAATTGAACTACAGCGAAAAGGATTTGACAAAAAAAATCTTGGAGCTTTCTTTCCCACGTGGATTCAGCGACCATGTTGAAAAGTTTTCCGAAAAATACAGGACCGATGAATATTTAATCTACGCACTGATTCGCATGGAAAGTTTTTATTCTCCAGAAGCAATAAGCCATGCGGGCGCAACGGGATTGTGTCAGCTGATGGAAACTACCGCAGCCGAGGTCGCAAAAAAAATTGGACTTTCGGATTATGAACTCACCGACCCGGAAACAAACATCCATCTTGGAACATATTATCTTGCGGAACTTATTTCCCGCATGGAAAAAAACAGTCTGCTTGCGGTCTGCTCATACAACGCCGGTGCTGGGAAAATCAGAAGCACATTGAGAAACTGCCTTTCAATCATAAAGCGGAGAGAAATCCCCAACGACATTTTTCTGGAGATGCTCAACATAACGGAGACGAGAAATTATGGGAAAAGTGTCTCCGCGGCTGCCGCAATCTACGCATATCTTTATTACAACAAGTCGCCAACCGAAGTCATTAAAAAAATAGTTGGAATCTAGAAGACCCTGGTATTATGGCCACCATTTTTAAATGCCATTTTATTTTTTAATCCTAAACTAATTTTTTTCATTCCCGATAATTATTGTATGAAAGTACATGGTATTTTTTTGACGGCACTTATGGCCATTGCATCCTTTGCTTCTGCTGAGGAACTGTACAAAACAAATGTCATCGCCTCTTATTATGGTGAGGAGCTGAACGGCAACAAAACTGCCAGCGGCGAAGTCTTCAACATGAACGACTATACTGCGGCCCACAACACATTGCCATTCAACACTCTGGTCAAAGTGACAAGCCTTGTCACCTCAAAATCTGTTGTTGTAAGAATCAACGACAGGGGACCAAGCGCACCTGGACGCGAGATTGATGTATCCAAGGCCGCCGCATCTGATTTGGGCATGATAAAATCAGGGACAGCGAGAGTTTCCATGGAGATAATCCAGTGGGGAACGAACAATGGCCCAACAACCGATGTCAGTGGAGTTGTGGAGACCCCCTACGAAGAGGAATCCAAAATCTACCATCAGGAGGAAAAACACTACGACATTCAGCTGGGCGCGTACTCCGATTTTTCAAACGCAAAGGTTCTTGCTGACAAACTCAACAGCCAGGGATTCAAAAATATTGCGTACCAGTCCGAGGATGGAATCACAAGGGTTGTTATCCGTGATGTCGCAGCGTCCGATTTGGATTATATGGTCGATGCGTTGAAACAGCATGGTTTTGATGATTACTTGGTCAGACAGAGAAAACTTGGTTCAGTAACGGAGGCAGGCGTGGAAGTTGCACGTCTTTCTATTGAACAGTAGTTTTTGAAATTGATTTGCTAATTAAAAACTGTCTGGAAATTGCAAGTGGGGCTTTTCCAGATGGATTGACAAAAGTGCGAGAAGGGGATCTGCATTTGGCGGGTCCCTTTTTTTTTTCGACCAGAAATTTGAGGGGGAATCTATGGTTGTAAATTTTTAAAAAAAAGAGGACAATATGAAAAGAAGAATCCTTTTGGTTGCCGCCCTGCTGATTTCGGTGGCCCCTGTTTTCGCGGACTATGTTTACAAGTCGGAGGCCGTTGCTTCCTACTATGCGGACAAGTTTCATGGACGAAAAACATCAAACGGTGAGACGTTCAACATGTACGCCCTGACCGCAGCCCACAAAACCCTTCCGTTCAACACGAAGGTTGTCGTCACAAATCTTTCAAATGGAAAAAGTGTCACCGTCCGAATCAACGACAGGGGACCATTTATTGCTGGACGTGAAATTGATTTGTCAAAGGCAGCCGCAGAAAAACTTGACATGATAAAATCAGGAACAGCGAAAGTTAAAATCACTGTAATCGATGCGAAAATAAAAAACAGTTCCTCGTCACCATACTTAAAACAGGAAAACAAAAACAAGACATGGGACATTCAGCTTGGCGCGTTCTCGGTGCGTAAAAATGCGGAAGCCTTTGTGAAAAAATTGCAGGCCGCGGGAATCAACAAATATCTTGCGTACCAGACAGCCGGAAACATAACAAGGGTTGTCATAAAAGACATTGCGACAAATGACGTGCAGGGATTTTTAAACCTTCTTGACAAAAAGGGATTTGAATATTTTGTGCGAGAACGGGCGAAGGTAAAGCAAAAATAAAATCAAAATCAATTTAAAATGCTGCGACCCCTCTGATTGAATCAACAAGCAAAGGGGCCGCATTTTTTTATGCTACGGAAATGTTAATGCGCTTTGCACTGGCCTGTGCCTTGCGTGGAATTGTCACCGTAAGCACACCGTTTTTGAAAACCGCACTGATTGTTTCAGAGTCAATGTCCTGTGGCAAAGAGAAGCGGCGTTCAAATGTCGTTGTCCTTCTTTCGTGGATGAGCCACTGCCAGTCTTCCTCGACCTCGTTCTTTTCTTCAGATTTATGCTCCTTTTCATTTTCGGCGGGAGTCTCGTCTTTTGATGCGACCGTAAGAATGTTGTCCTTCAAATCGATTTCAACATCCTTTTCGGAAAGGCCCGGCAAATCCATGTCAAGAACGTAGGCATTTTTTGTTTCCTTGACATCAACCTTTGGAACATAGTTCGTGGATGTCTTGAAGACAGGAAAACCAACGCAGTTGTCATCGAAAAGTGTGTTAAAAAGTGAAAGTTCGTTCATAATGAATACCTCCAAGCGATTTGATTTTTTTAGGATTTGGATTAAATCCTTTTCCTTTCACTAATACATTAAGCAAATTGCGTGCCAACTTTTAAAGGCTACGCCCTTGGACTGCTTCATGCTTAAAAGCATGGGGAATTATTTGTCAGAAAGAGGGAAACCCCTGGCGAATCAGTGGCTTCCCCCTTCCCGGCACATAATATTTCCTCTAAATCAAAAAATTGGACCATATTGAATATTTTGGTCCATAGGATTGGGTAAATTTGACTCACTTTGTTTGTCGGCGGCTTGGATTTTGTTTCCCAAAGTTGCAATAATTTTGTGGGGAGTAAAAAAAAGCAGAGGAAATCAACAATGGAAATGGAATGGGTGGATTCTAAAAAATGTGAAGAGGAAATCTACGAAAAAATTTTGACAACGGAAATCAGCGTGGACAGTGTAAAAAAAATTGTGCAGGCATTGCAGATGAAAAAATACATTGTGTCGGCGACATTTGCGGACAGTCCACAGAGCGAAACATTCGGACATTTTCTGGAGCGTTTTTGGGATTTTGACAGGTCCCCATATTTTGCGGAAAAGAAAATAGTCGGACAGTCGGCTCACAGACGTTACGCGGATATAATGCTGAAACGGGCAAGGGCATACTGGATTCCAAGCCACGGAAAAATCCCGCTCGGCGAAATCACACTGTTCGACATCAAGAAAAAACTTTTGTCACTCGCGACCACTGCACAAAAAGTTGGAACCGCAAAAAAAGACGGACTTGGAAACCAGATTTTTGTAAAAAGAAAGCTACGGGCGGAAACTGTCAACCAGATTGTCCGTTGCGCAACTCTCGCGCTCAAATGGGCGTACCACAACAAGCTGACAAAGAACGATTGTTTTAGCGGAATCATCTGGTGCCACGTTGTTCCAGAAAAACGTGTGGTTCCAACAATGTCGGAGGTTGAGCAGATTTTTTCAAAAAAATGGAACGATGAATCAATCCGGCTTGCGCACTTGATTTCCATTTGCACGGGAATGAGAATTGGAGAGGTGCAGGCCTTGCAGCTGGGGGATATTGGTAGTGACAGAATTTTTGTCCGACACAACTGGACCAGAAGGGACGGCCTTAAGTCGCCAAAAAACGGATGCCAGAGGGAAATAATTGTAGACCAAAAACTTTTGTCTCTGATAAAAAAACAGGCGGAAAAAAATCCGTTTGGACCGCGACCATCAAATTTTTTGTTCTGGGGCCAGACAAAAGAAAAACCAAGCTCCTACTCAAAATGGAACCGCGAGCTGCATGGGATTGTAAAAAATCTGAACATAAAGGATGGGGAAAAAATTACATTCCACTGCTGGAGGCATTTTTTTTCTACAACCATGGCTGACAGTGTGGATTTAAGAAAATTGCAGCTGGCGACGGGCCACAAGTCGATTGCAATGCTAGAGCACTACGCGGCACACCAGTCGGAGCAGACCTTGATGGAACTTGCCCAAACTTCCTCAAAAATTTTCGCCCCGATTTTGGGAATCTGCTAAAAAAAACACCCCCGAACCAAGTTGGCCCGGGGGCATTTAGTCAGCAGACTGAATCAGTAGAACTGATTTTTGCTAGATTACATAGAAATCTTGCATGTCAGGTTGATTGTACCAATCTGTCCGTTGTCCTTGTTGTTGCTCAGCAAGTTGCGTGATGTCCAGTCAACAGAGAATGTTGTGTTGTTGATAAGTCCAGAAACATCAGCCCCAACCTTTACGTTCATAAGAGTGTTGTCAGCGTTGGTTCCAACGATGTCACTATTGAATTTACCGTTGTCACCATAGCACTTGTCCTTAAGGTTTGGCAATGTTGCACCATTTGCAAAGCGCATACCAGCCTGTGGTGTGATTGTGATGGCATCGGTTGCCTTCAATGCATACTTAACTCCACCAGCGACTCCGAATCCAACTTTAGAATTAGGAGCTGTCGGTGCGTTGATTTCTGCAAGCACACCCGCTGTAAGTCCAGGAATGATGTCTCCTGTGTAGAGGGAAGGAACAATCTGAATTACAGGGTTGTTTGTGAGACTTGTAATTTTTGCAGCAACACCAACTCCTGGCGTAACCTTCTTTGCATTGTCATTGTCAAGATAGTAGACTCCCGCGTTTGCATCAGCTGTGGCACCCCATCCAAGCAGGACTCCAGCTCCAAGTTCCATTGTTGGGTTGGCATTGTCAATCTTTGCCATTGTGAACGCCACGCTTGGCTGCAGGTAGAACTTATCTCCCATGCTCAGCTTGTAGCTGGCATTTGCACCAAGTCCAAGAGCCTTTGCATCAAACTGATAGTCAACACCGACACCTATTGAGAGTCCTGGAACAAACTTCAATGTTGTCTCTGCCGCAAGACCGTAGTCGTTAGCATAAGGAGTTGAAGAGGTTGATGTACTAGATGTGGTAGTAGCATAAGTATCAATTAGCACAAGAGTCGCATCAGCAGTCTGTGCGGCAGTCCACTCCGCATATGATCCACTCTTTATATCCTTGTATCCATTAGTTCCATCGGGATGTCCCCATGTATAAGTTATCTTAGTGGTGGTTGTGGTGGTTTTGGTTTCTACTGGCTTTGAACGGAAATCAACTGCTACATCGAAGAGATTGCTGTTGTATCCGGCAACGATACCCTGTGTGTGGCTTGGATCCGCAACATCGGCAACAGTCAAGGCGTTGTCGCTGTCTGCAGAACGAATGGCGTTCACTAACTTGTACTTTCCGTAAACTGTGTCGCCAGACTTGATTCCAACATAGACAGGTCCAAAGTGGAGTTTAGCATTCTCTACAGAAGCGGTTCCATCTTTAATTGCACCGTTCTCAGCATACAGAGACTTACCTTTTAGCTCGATCTCTGCCCAGATTCCTTCACCTTCAGTTTTCTTGGTTCCCTCGTTGGTAAAGTTTACCTTGAGCTTTGCTTCCTCAGTATTCTTGAAGCCGGTCTTGCCAGTGTCAAGATCCACGCCCCAAGTAACCGCTGCGTTTCCAGAAAGCTCTGCAACTTTTACGTCTGCTACAGGCTCATCTGCAAATGAAAGTGCAGCCGCCGCGGCTGCCAT
>CACZPR010000048.1 GCA_902783155.1 uncultured Spirochaetaceae bacterium | reverse complement strand
GGCAAAAAATAGGAAGGGGCCCCACTGGGGAAGAATTCCTGTTTTTTGCCGTCAACTGGGACCCGCTCATGTGTTGCATTTATCTACAGTTTTCATGCCGAAGACCTGTATTTTGATATTAAATTCTTGCAAAATGGACATTTATGGCTTATAATTTTTGTATGGCAGTCTGTCTGCCGCTAAAAACAGAGAACCGGTTTGACAGTTCTTTAACAATCAGAGGTATAGCTTATGGGAAAGTTCGTAATCAGTAAGGCAAAGACTGGTGTAATGTTCAACCTTTTTGCGGGCAACGGCGAGATTATTGCAACGTCTGAGGTGTACAACACAAAGGCGGCCGCAAAGAATGGAATCGCAAGCGTAATCAAAAACTCGGGCGCGGCGGTTGAGGACCAGACAAAGGACGGATACAAGGTTGAAAGCTGTCCAAAATATGAAATCTACAAAGACAAGAGGGGCGAATTCCGATTCAGGCTCAAGGCAAGGAATGGACAGATTATTGCGGTCGGCGAAAGCTACAAGGACATTGCCGGCGTAAAAAATGGTGTAGCATCCATAAAGAAGAACGCCACCGAGTCAACAAAGATTATTGACGAGACGCTCGACTAAAAAGACAGTGCCTGCCCATCCAAAATGGGTGGGCTTTTTTTTGCCCAAAGAGATTTTAGATTTATTTTTGAAAGCGGATTTAAAGATATGCGTTTGGATTTTTTGACAAAACATCTCCCTTCGGTCCACAATTTCTTCCATGGACCGTTTTCTTTTGGGAGACAAAAAAACACCGCAAACAGCACTTGCCCGCAGCGTTTATTCAGATTTTTAAACAAACTTTGACCGATGCCAACAGGCACCAGCCAGAGTCAATCCTACTTCAAGGACGCGGAGATGCGCTCAAGAACCTTCTTGCGGTCCAGAGGCTTCACGATATAATTCTTTGCTCCTGCCATCAGGGATTTCTTTACAAGCTCTTCCTTTCCAAGAGCAGAAACCATAACGACCTTTGCATTCTTGTCGAAGGCCATAATCTGCTCCAGAGCTGTAATTCCATCCATGCGTGGCATAGTGATGTCCATCGTGACTATATCGACATTCGGGCAAAGCTCTTTGTACTTATCCACACCCTCTTTTCCATCAGCGGCGGTGGCAACGATTTCATAACCATCGCTGCTCAAAATCTGTGTAAGCTGTTTAGCTACGAACGCAGAATCATCAACAACTAGTACACGAAACTTTGTTCCATCCTCTTTAAGTCCCTCAGGCGGACGGTCGTTTACTGAAGGAAAATCCTGTTTAGTCTTCATAACTATATACCCCTTATCTACTGACGTTCACGAATCGCGACGTTGACTTCTATTTTTCCATATTCCGTGATCAGCGGAACAATAAGAGCCTCGACACTTTCCTCACCACCACCAAGGGCGGCGATTTCCATATTCTCACCAGCAAAAAGAGCTGGAGGAGTCAGGTCAAACTTAAAACCAAGTTCATGCAGCTTGGTAACAGCCTGGGCCGTAATCAAGTTTGCAAGCTCGCTGATTGTTGCCTTAGCCAGATCGTCAAATGAAGGAAGCTCCTCGTCATTCATCTTGGACGCAATGTTGAGCGCGGTGTCGTAGGTCATGTCAAAAAGGACACGGCCCTCCACATCTCCTGCAAGACCCACCAATGCGGCCACACCCATAACAGGCATGGCTGTAGACTTTAGATACAAGTCGCCTCTCTTTACTTCCGCACCACCGAGAACTTCTTTCAAAACCCTGTATGATGTTTCGACGAACGGGTTAATGTATTCTACTCTCATAGGTTTCCCCCTTTTTTATATTAGGAACCATTTCTTCCCTTGTTTTTATTTAGAATATACCCCAATGCTTCCGACGGTCTTTTTGGACCACCCTGGCAAAGAAATATTCTCGTTATCCCCAACAAATATCAGTCCGTTGCCCTTCACCTTTTCCTCGAAGTCATCGATTATTGTCTTCTGCGATGGCTCCGGCAAGAATGATATTATATCACGTGCGAAAACAATATCAATAGGTGGCAGGCTGTTTGTGTTCACACAGTCGTGGTATTCGAACATAATCATGTCCTTGATTTCCTGGCTGAACACATACTCGCCGCTGACATTCTTTGTCAAATATGGCCTGTACCATCCCATGCTCGCCTGGTCGCTGACAACCATGAGCGGAGCGTTGGACACACTCAACAAGTCAATGTCGTGCGCATATATCTTAATCCTTGCGGACGGATACCGTTTTTTAAGGAGGCAGGCCAGTGAATATGACTCATATCCCTTGCCGCATCCCGGATTCCATACAACAATAGTCTTCGCGCTGTTTTCGGGGAGAACCTTCATCAGCTCCTTGGCATAGTCGTCGGACCACCAGTTCTGGTTGCACCTTGAATAGAAGGGCTTGAGGAAGGCTTCTGCATCGTCGTCACCGCTGAGCTGGGTTTTTTCCGCACCCCTCTCCTTTTTCCATTCGACATAGCGCTTTTTAGCCCATTCCTCGTTGACCGGGCTGATTACAAACTTCTTCAAAGACTGGAGGGAATCCGAAATGAAGTTCAAATCGACTTCCTCAGTCTTCTGCTCAACCTCCGCGGTATGCTCAGGAGTGTTTGAATGGCTCCTGCTCTCCGCCTTCTCCGCAACCAGTTCAGCAGCGGCAGCCTGTCGTTGCATAATCTGGTGCTTGGCGTTCTCTGCAAGCTCCTTCTCCTCCTCCACAGACTTGACACCAAAAATCTTATCAATATCAAGAAGAATATACAACCTCTTCTGTGCCTCTACAACACCCGAGATGTATTTTATATTGATGTCACCGAAAAGTGGATGCGGTGGCTGTATTGTGCTTTTCTGGATTCCGACAACCTTGTCGATTCCGTCAACAACAACTCCGAATGTCTGCTCGCCGACCGTAACAATCAGCATATTCTCCAGGGCATCCTCGCGGCGTTCCGGAACCTGTATGTTGAAGAATTTTCTGAGGTCGATAATCGAGATTATTTCGCCACGGAGATTGTGAACCCCCAGAACAAACGGCAGGGTGTTCGGCACATAGGTAAAGTGTCCCGCCTTGGCGATTTCCTTCACCTTCATAATGTCAATCGCGTAGTCCTTTCCAGCAAGCGAAAAAGTTACCATCTTGTAGTCGATGACGCTAGACTTTCTCTTTTCCTCCTCAAGGTCGTCTTGGGTGAGCGCACCGCTGTCCTCCACAACCTGAGTCGTGCTTGCAAGAATATTTAACCTTTCCTGAATCGTTGCCATCTACCTACCCTCTTGCGTTTCTAATTGCTTCTTCTTCACGAGTCTGCTGCGCGCTGATTTCCTGCTTTACACCCAACTCCAGAAGCTGGCTAACATCGATAATCAGGGAAACAGAGCCGTCACCCAAAATGGAGGCGCCCGCGATTCCTGGGGATGTTGTGAACTGGTCCCTCAAAGGCTTGATTACGACATCCTCCTCACCGACCAGCGCATCAACCATAACGCCTATCTTCTTTTCCTGCGAACCAACGATTACTATGAAGCAGTATTCGCTCTGGTCCGAGTTGTGGATATTGAAAAGGCGGCTCAGACGAAGAATCGAAATGACCTCGTTTCTTACGTTGAGGACCTCGTAGTTGTCGATTGTATTGATGCTGTCGCGCTTGACACGCTGGCTCTCTATTACGTTCGCGATAGGAATTGAGTAGACCTCCTTTCCAACGCGGATAAGAAGTCCCTGAATGATTGCAAGTGTCAAAGGCAGACGGATGCTGAACTTTGAACCCTTGTTCGCCTCGCTGGTGACGGTGATTGAGCCTTTGAGCTTTTCAACCATCGTCTTGACAACATCAAGACCTACGCCGCGTCCGGACACGCTGCTGATTTTGTCGCTCGTCGAAAAACCGGGAAGGAAAATCAAGTTGTAGGCTTCCTGGTTCGAGAGTACCTTGTTCGGGCTTATGAGTCCCTTCTTTATGGCCTTGGAACGTACCTTGTCAACCTCGATTCCCTGTCCGTCGTCAATTATGTCGATGACAATCATGTTGCCCTCGTTCGAGGCCTTGAGGATGAGCTTTCCAGTCTCGTCCTTTCCGTGCTTCCTGCGCTCCTCCGGTGTCTCGATTCCATGGTCAACGGAATTTCTGACGCAGTGCATGATTGGGTCAAGGAGGTCGTCAACAACTGTCTTGTCAAGTTCCGTCTCCTCACCTTCTATGATCAGGTCAACCTTGCGGCCAAGGTCGCGGCTCAAATCACGGACCACACGCGGGAAGCGGTTGAAAATGGTACCGATTGGAACCATGCGGATTTTCATAACCCCTTCCTGAAGCTCGGAAGCAATTCTTCCAAGGTTCTGTGTCGAAGAGCGGAATTTGCTTGCGGTGGTCTTGAATTCGTTCTCAAATCCATCGAACCAGCCGGAAAGACTTCCAATCTCCTCGTTCACGGCCTGACGGATTTCCTTTGAGCTGGCGCCGTTCTGGAACTCCTCGAGCAGCTTTGGGATGGCCTCGATTGCGTGGCGCTGCTTTTCCTTGTAAACCGCGTTCAGATTCTGGAGCTTCAGCTGCAAATCCGCAAACTGCAGCCCCGTCTGGTTGAACACGGCCTTGGTGATAACAGTTTCGCTGACAAGGTTCATAAGATTGTCAACACGCTTTGAGTCCACGCGGAGAATTGAACCTGTCTGTGCGGCATGTGTCGCAGGGGCCACAGATTTTTTTGCCTGCTGAACGTTTGCCGTTGTCGCTGGAACTGCGCTTGAATTGTCCTGCACAGCCGGTGGTTCCGGTATTTCCTGCTCTGGTTCCGGCTCCGGAGCCCTTGTCTCGACAACTTTCTGTGGAGCAGGTGCGGGAGCGGATGCAGATGACTTCTGATCCAGCGGATGGGCATCGGAAGCGAGTGTCACATCGTCAAGGAAACATGTGTCCTCAAGCTCGTCCTGGCCACATGTGGTGGCAATATAGTAAACAACCTGCGGATGGAATTCATCTTCATACAGCGCCTCGAAATCCGGGACAGTCTTCAAAACGACACCACGGCTCTTCAACGCGGCGAAAACCTGTATTCCACCGACAGAATTCATTGGATTGGACTCGTCGAAAGTCACATTTATGACCCAGATTTTGTTTCCATCCGGGCACGCCTCTTTGATTTCCTCCAAATCGCTGTCGGAAAGAGGAGGTATTGGCGGCATTGAGGATGATTCCGCAACTGGTGGAGGCGGTGCAACAGGCTTTGGAGCAACCATGCCCTTGGGCATCTGGACCGGAGCCTTTTTCTTTCCAGACTTTTCAGGAATGAAGGCCTTGATTTTCTGCACAAGCGGGGACACGTCCTCCTGATACACGGAACCGTTGCTCCTTGTTTCAAGCATTACCTTGATTGTGTCTATCGCCGTCAGAAGCACATCCACAATCGGCTCGGTGACACCAACAGCGCCACCTCTAAGAGCGTCAAGCAAATCTTCCACATCATGGCAGAACGTTGAAAGCTCCGTCATCTCCACGGTCGCGGAACCACCCTTAAGCGTATGGGCGGCACGGAAGATTTCATCAATGGCCTCGTGGTTTGACGGATCGTTCTCTATGACAAGTATGTTGCTCTCAAGGGTCTCCACCTGCTGTTCAGCCTCGGCGAAAAAATCCTTGAGAAGTTCTTCATTATTAGCGTCAAGGTAATCACTCATAACTATATTCTAACCTCTTCCAAACAATAGTCAAGCAGAATGGCTCCCTGTACAGACTAAAAACCAAGAGGCAAAAATCTGCACACCACTCTATTATAACACAAATCGGCAAAATTGGAAAGCAGAAAATAAAATTATTTTCAGAATACGCCCTCTAGCCTCAAATCAGGACATAAGGTTCAGCTGGGAAAGCCTCCTGCATGCCTCCCTCACGTCATCCCTGTGTCCGAAACAGCTGAAACGCAGGTAGCTTTCGCCCGAAGGTCCAAATCCGGAGCCAGGGGTGGTAACGACACGGCACTCGTCAAGTATCTTGTCAAAAATGTCCCAGCTCTTCCATCCGGGGAAATTGACCCAGAGATATGGCGAGTCACCCGTGTAGTAAACTTTCACGCCGGCGTCCGCAAAATTCTTTCCACGAAGGACCTCCTCCATGAGACGGGCGTTCTCCAGATAGTAGTCAACAAGACCGGTGGTCTCCTTTATTCCCTCGGGGTCCAGAGCCGCAAGCCCACCCTGCTGGGCAATATTGCACGCGCCATTGAAGAGGGTCGTCATCACGCGGTTCCAGTCGTCCCTTACAGATGAGCCGTCGGCGTACTTTAGCGCGCTCGGAACTACGCTCCACCCAAGCCTGACACCGGTAAATCCGGCCAGCTTTGAGAACGAATTTATCTCTATGGCACACTTTTTTGCGCCCTTTATTTCGTAGATTGAACGCGGCAGCTTGTCGTTCCTTATGAACGCGGAATAGGCCGAGTCAAAAATGATTATGCATCCGTTCTGGTTCGCAAAATCAACCAGCTTTTTCAGCTGGGACTTTGTGCAGGCGGCTCCAGTTGGATTGTTCGGGCTGCAGAAATAAATCAGGGAGTCGGGCTTCACTGCCTCAAGGTCCGGGAAGAAATTGTTCTCGGCGGTGCATGGAAGATAGGTGACTCCCCTGTAGCCGTTTTTGCCAGTCTTTCCGGCTGCCCCGACTATTACGCTCCCGTCAACATATACAGGATAGGCCGGGTCCTGGACCGCGATTGGAACCTTGCGTCCGAAAAGCGTCTGGATTCTGGCGATGTCGCACTTTGCGCCGTCGGATATGAAAATCTCGTTCGCCGTAAAACCCATGTTCGGGTAAACCGTGGACGCAATTTTTTCTCTCAAAGCGGAAAGCCCCTGCTCGTCACCGTAGCCGGAGTAACCAAGTTTTGTCCCCAGACCGCGTGCGTAAGTCACCATCGCGCTGGTTATGTGTGGTGTCAACGGCTCCGTTGTGTTGCCGATTCCAAGGCTGATAATCTTTGCATCAGGATGCTTCTCCTGGTACTCGCGCCTACGCTTGGCAACTTCAGGAAAAAGATAACCCGCCGCCAAATTGGAAAAACCTGTGTTTCTTTCTATCATTGAGAGACCTCTCTATGGGCCGGAAAAGTATGGACCAGCCTCTTAAAAAAAATATTACCAAATAAAAAAAACTGGGGCAAGTGTAAGACGGCCCCGGGGACTTATTTTCATTGATTTTTTGTCCAGCCGCCAAACCGTCAACGCTTTTTTCTGCCCTCGGCCACCGGAACCGACAGAGTGAATTCCGCGAACGAACCTTCCTCGCTTTCGACAAGGATTTTTCCGCCATGCCCCGCCGCTATCGTCCATGCGATTGGAAGACCAAGACCGCATCCACCGGTGTCCCTGGTTCTGGAGCTGTCCGAACGGTAGAACCTGTCGAATATCTTCTTTCTTTCGGAAACGGGGATACCCTGCCCTGTGTTGTAGACCTTGACGAACGCCTTCTGCCCGGAGCGACCGACAGTCACCCTGATTTCGGCACCACGGTCTGAGTTCTTCATCGCATTGTCCGTCAGAATAATCACGGCCTGCTTCAATTTTTTCTGGTCGCCAACAATCTCAAGAGGCTCGTCCGGAACTTCAAGGAAAAGATGTTTTCCCTGCTCGTACGCAAGACTCTCGAACGGAAGGACTGCACACGCGGCCATGTTTGCAAAATCGAACGGAAGCATCTCATAGGTGATTACACCGGAATCCTCCCGCGCAAGATAGAGCATATCCGCGACAAGCTGCCCCATTCTCTCGTTCTCCATCTTGATGTAGCCAAGCCACTTGCCACAATGCTGCTGCTCCTGCTCCAGTGCCGATATGTTTGCGGAGATTACCGCTATCGGGGTCTTCAGCTCATGGGATGCGTCCGACACAAACTGCCTCTGCCTGTTGAACGCCTCCTCCACCGGCTTGGCAACGGATTTTGAAAGCCACCATGCCATCTGGAAAAAAAGCAGCAGCCCGAAAAGAAAGACCAGCACGGAAAAAAATATCATCCTCTTCTGGATTGCGTCCTCGTTTGTCCTGTCGGCTACCACAAGCATATAGCCCTCGTCCTGCGGCACAAAACTGAATGCCATCCCCTGACGGTGACCCCTGTCCTTTTTGAACTTCACTGAGTAAGAGACTATGGACTCGACAAGATTCTGTACATGCGGAAGGGAAAAGTTGTGGATTACCCGGACAATGTTTTTTCCGGGGCCGGTATACGCGGAAAAATAGTCCTTAAGCCCCTCGGTTGAAGAAAGGCTGAGCCCAATTAAATCATCGGACTGGGAAAGACCCGCATCCAGAAAATCGACACCGCCGTTGCGGACCACAGCGTCGATAAAACCCTGCGCGTCGGTATTGGCGGACACTGCCATGAATATATTGACAGCAGCGAGAAGCAACCCCAGCATCACCGCCACAATCACGACAATGCTGAGGGAATTTTTGAGCCTCATGTAGAAAAAGACATTCTTCTTTCTCATTTGGTCTCGATTCTTGCCCCCCTGTCCTCCAGAGAATAGCCTATTCCACGTGAAGTCCGAATCTGCACGGAGACCTTCAGCTGCTCAATCTTTTTTCTGAGGAAGGAAATGTACACCTCCACGTTGTTGAACTCAGCGTCCGAGTCGCCGCCCCAGATTTTTTCGATAATTGTCTCCTTCTTCACAATCTGTGTTGGATTTTCGAAGAGGATTTCGATTATCTGGAACTCCTTGAGCGAAAGCTTTATCGCGCCGCCGCCAACCTTCTGAAGCTCGCAGCTGCCCTTGTCCAACGCCAAATCCCCGAACTGGGTCTTCGTGTTCTTGACATCGCCCTTCCTGCGTGAAAGCGCCCTGATTCTGGCGAGTAGCTCCTCCGTGCTGAACGGTTTTGTAACATAGTCGTCCGCACCGCAGTCAAGACCCTTAACGCGGTCCTCGATTTCATCCTTCGCAGTAAGAAGCATGATGGGGACATTGTTGTTCTGTTCGCGAAGGGTCCTCAGAACAGAAAGTCCGTCCATTCCAGGAAGCATTATGTCCAGAATGACCACATCATAGATTCCGCTCTGGGCATATTTCAGCCCCTCCCTTCCATCGTAAACAGCGTCAACGCCGTAACGGTTTTTCTGGAAGATTTCTACCAGAGCCTGCGAAAGTCTTACCTCGTCCTCAACCAATAAAATTCTCATACTTCAATTATACACCAACAGGGGGCATTTTTATAAAATAAAACAAAAATTTAGACAGAAAATTGTTAAAAAAATATTTAAAGCAGCTTGAACATCTGCTCGACCATTGGCTGGCGCACGACCATCACGGAACAGTTCGACGAGCCTATTATCTCGCAGTCCTGAATTCCAAGCCTGCCCCTTGTCAGAACGGATGTACCGGCGGATTTGTTCGAGTCGCCAAGCAGAATCATGTCCGCCTTGCAGTCATTGGCCGCCTTGATTACCTCTGACCAGACAGCACCGTGCCGAACCTCGGTCTCCAGACTTATGCCCTTGGACTTGGCCATCTTCACGACATGGCTCAAATCCCTTTCCGCGCTGGACTCAAGTTCGGTGGTAAAAACCTGCCCCTCGTCGTTCACAAGAAATTTTTTCAGGACCAGACGCTTTATCGAGTCGGTGTCCACCACATAGACAACCTTCACCTGGCACTTGTAAATCTTCGCCATCATCACGCCATACATAACAGCGTGGAGGGAAGATATGGAACCGTTGTAGGCCACTACGATTTTTTTGAAAAGAGTCCTGATCATTTTTCCTCCTGCCTGTGTTTCAGTGCCTTCAGTACGAACACATTCTCGCGGTCCCGTTCCTCCAGCACGCTCTCTATGTATGCGACAGTCTCCCTGTCCTGCGGGATAATCATCTTGTCAAGCGCGTTCACACGTCTCTGGGTCTTCTTGACCTCGCGCGCAAGGCTCCATACTATTGTCCTTATACTTGCCATATCGGTCAATAGGGTGAGAAGCTCAAAGAAATCTTTCATCACCTCGTCGTTGTCCGGCGAAGTTCCAAGAAACGATGAAAACAGCTCCATGGACGGAAGGTTGACCCCAACGGTGTCGAAAGTCATTCCACCAATCACCACGGGCTTCTCCTCAAGCTTGAAACTGTAGTTCACGGCATGGGCAATACGCTCAACACGGTCGCCGCCGATGGTCATCAGCATCCTCTTGAGCGCGGGGTACGCACGTCCTATGCACCTGTCTATGTCCAGCTCCAGAAGCTTGACCTTCTCAACAAGGCGCATAAGCTCCATGACAAGAATCTCGCGTTTCTGCTCCAGAAGGTCGTATCCCTCGGTGCTAACGGCAAGCTGCTCCTTTACGGCGAGTAGATTTGATTTTGTCGGTGCTATGTTCAGTTTGTTCGCCATGCCAGCCCCCGCCTATTCCTCCAGTCCACCAACGGACACGGCATCCTCGTTCTTTGGAAGATACCTGTCGATGTACTCGTCCTTGATTCTGTAAAGCTCCTCCCTCGGCAGGATTGAAAGAATCTTCCAGCCAAGATCCAGGGTCTCGTCTATGGACCGGTTCTCGTATTCACCCTGGGTAAAAAAGCGTTCCTCCAGCTCACGTCCAAATTTTAGGTAGAGCTTGTCGAGCGGGGAAACCTCCTCCTCTCCGATGATTGCCGCAAGGTTCCTGATAGACTTGACCTTCGAGTATGACGCAAAAAGCTGGCTCGCCACGGACGAATGGTCCTCCCTTGTCATGCCCGTGCCAATTCCGTCCTTCATAAGTCGGCTCAGAGACGGGAGGGCGGACACAGGTGGATACATTCCCTTCTGGCTCATCTCGCGGTCAAGAACTATCTGTCCCTCGGTGATGTAGCCGGTAAGGTCCGGGATTGGATGGCTTATGTCGTCGTTCGGCATGGTGAGTATCGGAATCTGGGTGATTGAGCCTCTGCTTCCCTCGATTTTTCCGGCACGCTCGTAAAGTTCCGCAAGATTCGAGTACAGGTAGCCGGGATATCCCTTTCTTCCCGGGACCTCGCCACGTGTTGTGGATATTTCACGGAGGGCCTCGCAGTAGTTTGTCATGTCCGTCATAACGACAAGAACGTGCATGTCACACTCAAACGCAAGATACTCGGCGGCAGTGAGCGCACACCTCGGCGTGATTATTCTTTCTATTGATGGTGCGTCCGCAAGCGACTGGAACATTACGACCCTGCTAAGTACACCGCTCTGCTCGAATGTGTTCTTGAAGAACTGGGCCACGTCGTACTTGATTCCCATTCCCGCGAAGACCATAACAAAGTCCTCGTCCGAGTTAAGGATTTTCGCCTGCCTGATTATCTGGGCCGCAAGACGGTTGTGCGGAAGTCCGTTTCCAGAAAAAATCGGAAGCTTCTGTCCGCGAATCAGTGTGTTCATTCCGTCTATCGATGAAATCCCCGTCTGGATGAAGTCCTTGGGGTAGACACGCGCATAAGGGTTTATCGGGTTTCCGTTCACGTTGACCTTGCGGCTGGACACAATGTCAGGGTAGCCGTCAATCGGTTTTCCAAGTCCATTGAAGATTCTGCCCAGAAGTCCACGTCCCACGCGAAGCTCCATAGGCTCGTCCAGAAATTCAACGGACGTGCTGTCAAGGTCCAGTCCGGTAGTGCTTCCAAAAATCTGGACAACAGCGGTCTCCTCGTTTATGTCGATTATGCGTCCGGTCCTCTTTTCGCCGCTCCTGTCCCGCACATAGACAACCTCATCGTAGAATGAGTCCGGGGTGCGCCTGACCACGACGATTGGACCGTCAACACTTTCAAGTCCCGTATATTCGATTCCTTTCATTAAATCCCCCTGGAAATCACCATGACAAAATCACAGCACCGAAGTCGATTTGTACCGACGCTCAAGCTCTCCCATCTGCTCCTCAAGATGGTTGTGTATGGTCTTAAGCTCGTCGGTCCTGTCGTTGGCAACAACGGACTTGGCACGAACAATCTCGTTCTTCACCGGCAGCTCGTTGATTCTGACCAGCGGACATCCCGCCTTGATTGCGGAAAGCGAGAGATTGTAGAACTGCACAATCAGCTGAAGAATCTGGACCTGCTTTTCCGGGACGGAATACTGGTCGATGTCGTCAAAGGCATTCTGCTGCAAAAATCCGTTCTTTATAAGCTCCGCGACCGTAAGTATGAGTCTGTCGCTTTCCGGAAGAGCGTCCGCGCCAATAAGACGGACAATCTGCTGCAGGCGCTGCTCCCTTTTGAGTATGTCCATGGCCTTCAGCCGGATTTCTGACCAGCTTGGGTCCAGCCTGTCCCACCATGCCCTGACCTCTTCCGCATATTCGGAGTAGGAGTCAATCCATCCAATGGCGGGATAGTGTCTGGCGTTCGCAAGCTCCCTGTCCAAAGCCCAGAAGCAGCGGATAAAACGCTTGGTGTGCTGGGTGACAGGTTCCGAAAAATCGCCGCCCGGTGGTGAGACCGCTCCGATTACCGAAACCGAGCCCTCCTGTCCGCAAAGTGTGTTTACGCGACCGGCCCTCTCATAGAACTCCGCAAGACGTGTCGGAAGATATGCCGGGAATCCCTCCTCCGCAGGCATCTCCTCCATGCGTCCGGAAAGTTCCCTCAAAGCCTCGGCCCATCTTGATGTGGAGTCCGCCATAATCGCGACGTGCTTTCCCATGTCCCTGTAGTATTCGGCAAGGGTTATACCCGCATAAAGGGAGACCTCGCGGGCAGCGACAGGCATGTTGGACGTATTCGCAATGAGTATGGTCCTCTCCATGAGCGAGCGTCCGGTCCTTGGGTCAACAAGCTCCGGGAATTCGGTAAGGACATCCGTCATCTCGTTTCCGCGCTCACCGCATCCTATGTAAACAATCAAGTCAGCGTCGCACCATTTTGCTATGGCGTGCTGGGTCATTGTCTTTCCGGTTCCGAATCCACCAGGTATTGCGGCCGTTCCTCCCTTGCTCAAAGGAAAGAACACGTCGATTACTCTCTGCCCGGTGACAAGAGGCTCCGTCACTTCCAGCTTCTGGGAAAATGGACGGGGCTTTCTTAGGGGCCAGTAATGGGACATGGCAATCTTTTCGCCAAGCTCCGTCGTGGCAATCTCCTCGTCAACGGTGAACGAGCCCTTTCCCGCAAAAGTCTTCAGGGTCCTGCCCTTCACGTTCGGCGGAACCATTATCTTGTGGACCATGGAGCCTGTCTCCTGCACAGTTCCAAGCACCATGCCCGGATGTATTTTCGTCCCGGCATCTATGTTTTCAAGCGGAACAAAGTCCCATTTCTTCTGGCAGTCGATTGGCTCTGTCCTCTGGCCGGGAAGAAGGAAAGTGCCCCCGGACTCGAACATCTGTTTAAGGGGCCTCTGGATTCCGTCGTAGATTGTGCCTATGAGTCCTGGTCCAAGCTTGAGCGAGAGCGGGCGACCGTTGCTGACGACCTCCTCGCCGACCTTCATCCCCGAGTCATCCTCGTAGACCTCTATGGTGGCGTTGCCCCTGTCCAGCCGGATGATTTCGCCTATCAGCTTTTTCTTTCCGACATCGACAACATCATAGAGTCCGCAGCCGTCAAGGCCTTCCGCATAGACTATCGGTCCGCTGATTCTTGTAATCCTTCCGCCAATCATTCTGGTATCCTCCCGGCAAAAAGGGAGCTGGCAAGCTCGTAAGAGTGGCTGTCCAAAATCTCCCTGACCTTCTGGTCCAAAGTAAGACGGCACGTGACCTTTCCGTCAACAGTCGAAACAACAAGGCCCTTCCTGAATTTGAATCCGTCCACGGCCTCGTCCGACAGAACAACCTCGTCCGAAACAACTATGGACTCCACCGTGTTGGCGACCGTCCTTGACAAAATGGATGCCGCAGTGGATTTGTCGATTCCAACCGCAGAAACTTCCAAGGGCTCCGAACCAAGAGCGTCCGCAGATCTTTTCAACAGACCCTCTATCACCTGGAGCTGTCTTTCCTCGCCCGCGTTTTCAAAATATGAGTTTATCGCATCAACAACCGAGCCGTGGATATAGGAAACAAGATAGCGTTCCCTCTCCAGCGGAAGCGATGCGGATATGTTCTTCGTGAATAAATCAAGAGCCGAATCCGATTCCGATTTGGCCTTCTTTTTGGCTTCATCCAGCCTTGCCCCGACACCGCCAAGCAGCTCCGAGCAAACATCGTCCGCCCTGGACAATATTTTTTCAGCCTTCTTTTTTGCGTCCGCAAGTATTTCCCTGTCCAGAACGTCCGTCGAACGTAATTCTTCCATATTGAACTTCCAAAAATGTTACACGCTAATTCCAACGGCCTCGCGTATTGATTCCGTCAGAGTCTTTCTTCCCTGAAGATGCCCCTGCAGCCCCGGAACCTCCACAATGAGAGGAACCCTGCCGCCCTTCTGCCAGTCAAGGACCTCCTTTTCCAGCATGTCGGCGACATCCTCGGTCAAAATAAGAATCTTGGGTCTGTCGGCACGGGCCGGCCCGCTTACTTTGGATGACTGCCCCGTCATAAGCAGGAACGCATCCAGAGCGTCACCCCTGTTGGTAACGGCAGAACCGTCCACCCCGACAAGTTTGAACCCAAGCTGCAGCTCGCGCTCGCCAATGAAATAATATTCCACGGCCAGTCCTCTACATGAGGATTATGAACAGCGCAACAAGGAAGCCCCACAGACAGATACCCTCGGCAAGTCCGACAAACGGAAGGGCCTTTCCAGAAAGCTCCGAGTTTTCCGCCATGGCACCCATTGCGGCCGCACCAATCTTTCCTACGGCCATACCGGAAGCAAGACAGGCGATTCCAACCGCGATTGCCGCCGCCACATACTTGAGTCCGGAACTTGCACCGTCCGCCACAACCTCCGCGGTCTCACCCGATGCGGGCTGCTGGCTTGCAGGCTGCGCAAAAATGGATACGGCTGACACCAGAGCCATAATGGCCAATACGAACAAGAATTTTCTGCTGGAAGAGCTTTTCATAACACACCTCGTCTGTTTATAGTTTTTATTAGCGGCGGCCGGAAAACATCTGTCCCCCGGCGGCATCCGCAAGAGATTCCTGCCTTGACAAAAATCTTTGGTCCAAAATTACTCGACCGTTCCCCTGTACTTGAAGCAGAACGGCTTGAAGTCCCTTCCAGTCTCGTGGAAGAACTTGCTGAAGAATTCATAGTACTGGAGACGCACGACCTGTATCGCAACAATCATGCCCTCCAGGACAACAACAATAGCGTTGCCGACAACGGCAATCAGTACGCCGCCAATACCCGGAGCCATGGAGACCATCTTCTCAATCAGGAATCCAAGGACGGCATGTGCAAGGGCAAAAGCACCCACACGCACAAAGCTGACTGTGTTCGAAAGGTATGAAGAAATTACTTCTATTATCTCGACCACACCCGAAATCAACGCGGAGCCAAAGCCATTTTCAAGAACGGGCCTCTCGCCATCCATGAGCCTTGCAATCGGTTCACCGAAAGATGTAAGGAGGAGCGAAAGACCTATAATCACCCAGTCAAAAACCATTGGGGACTGCTTGAACAGGGCCACACGCAGAGCAAACACAATCACGTACCAGAAGAACACCGCGCCGCTTATGCCGGTTTTTCCGAATATGGCCTTGCCCGGTTTTCCAAGAACGAACTGGTTCACTATGTTGATTATGATTCCGACCGAGTTGATTATGAAACCGACCCCGATTGTGAATCCGAAGAATATGAACATGCGCGTGATTGACTCACCGTCGCCGCCCGGCATCATTGGAAGAATCTGGTCGCGCGGAGTGCCAAAATGACCCGTGACCCATCTGGAGAATGGAGCCAGAATCTCCTCGTTCGCAAAGAACTCACCGGTCAGAAGCCCCATCAACGCGCTGCTGATTCCGACACATATAAACACAACGCCAAATTTTTCCCATCCGAGCAGCTTGATTTTTTTGCAGACCATCAGGATTCCGACCAGCACAAACACAAGCCCCTGCCCAGCGTCGCCGAACATGATTCCAAAAAGGAGCGTAAAGAAAAGTGCGACAAACGGTGTCGGGTCAACAGTTCCATAAAGCGGAGCGCCGTAGCTAAGAACGGTCCTCTCGAACGACTTCACAACCTTTCCATGCCTAAGCTGGACCGGAACCTTCTCCTGCCCGGACGCTACCGATGAGACCTCGTCCGGTGTGTACTCGCGGAAACCAATCCTGCCCTCGGTTATTTTGTCAAGGTCGGCGAACATGTTCTTCGTGTGACATGCGGGGACCCATCCGTTTATTCTGTAGACAAACTCAGTGGACTCCAGCTTGGACTGGGTTTCGCAAATCTGGCTGTCAACCGAATAGACCTGCAGCAGATGGAGAAGCATGGCCCTGTGCGTTTCGGCAAAATTTTTTCTCTCCAGCTGGATTTCCTGTAGATTTTTCTCGGCCTCGTCCCTGCGCGCCTCAAGTGTCCTCATGGCTTCCTCTGGGATTCCCTTGTAGTCCTTGGGGACCTGGATTTCCACAAAGTCAACCTTCTTAAGCTCTGAGTCAACAAGGAAGCGGGCCTTCTTTGAGCAGGCGACAAGTATGCAGCTGGAATCATCGCCAAGCTGAACGACAGTTCCCCTGGAACCAATCGCCGCCTTAAGATTGTCAATGGAACCCGGGATGATTTTTCCTATGCGCATTGTCAAAAAAGAAAGCGTCTCAAGCTCGGAGTATGACACGTTCAGGTTCGAGAACGCCCTGGCCTCGTCCAGAGCCGCACTGACCTTGTTGAATTCGTCCGCAGCGTCAAGTTCCTTCTGGTGCAGCTCGTCAACCGTGGCAATTATTCCGGCAGCAGAATCCTCGTCCTCCTTGGTCGGAACGTCAAGCTCCTCCCTGTAGTCGTCAAGGTCGGGGATGGAGAGCGATGCCCTTGTATGCTCCAGCCTGCTGAATATCTGCGCACTTGGATTTTCGGTTCCGTCGCTTCCGGCATTCTCTATGTCGTCCTGGAACTGGAACTGCCCCTTTTCGCCCAGATATTTCAGGACCCTGTGTATATCCTCCCTGTAGACCATAAGCTCCACAAGGCGCATTGGAGTTGTCCTAGCCATTGTTTACCTCCGACAATCCCGCAACGGACAGCGCGTCATCGACAGAGACGTTCAGTCTGATACACTCTGAGGCCGTTCGGATATTTTCAAGTTCATGCTGCTTGATTATGTACCAGCACACAAGTGGACAGACCGTAAGCGGATACTGGTGGAAAAGCCTCGTTGCCCTGCCCACAAAGCGTTTTCTGTAGGCATTCGCAATCCACCGGGGGTCCACCGACCATATTTCGCCATCGGTATACGGATTCAGCAGATCGCTGTGCGACCACTTCTTCCACCGTTCCCAGTCGTCCACCGGCCAGTCCAAAATTTTCAGTGCCTCCCTGGCAAGACGGTCGTTCTTTCTGTCGTCCCCCTCGTAGGCCAGATGGTTTTTGATTTCAACCTCATCCATCCTGTAGAAAATTTTTAGGCGCAGCGTCCAAAGTATGTTTTCAATCTGGTATTTCTCGATAAAAAGTTTTTCAAGTTCCCCCGAGCATGGGGACTTTTCATGCGCCAGAGCCGACACAAGCTCCTTCACAAACTGACAGTCCAGCCTGTAGTCATCCGCCTGCTGCTCCGATATGCTTGGAACAGTGTCGTACCATGAAAGCGGTCCACCGGAAGTCATGGCGGCAATGTCGGGCCACTTTGAATAATCAACAAGACTGAACGGGGCTGTGTCTATGACATCGGGCATTTCCTTTTCGTTGTAGCAGAGCGCGGCCCCTATTTCCTTGAGATTGTCGTAGTCATAGTAGTTCAGGAGGGCCACCAGTATGCGGGACGGCCGTGAATACGTGCGGACAAGGTTCTTGAACTGCTCAACAAAGATGGTCTGGGCGTTCCTCTCAAGCTCCCTGGCAAGAAGTGTCTCGGGGATTGCGGGAACCTCGGTCTTTATGACAAGCGACCACAGTTCCTGCAGTGTATGCACGGAAAAAAGTGTGCCAGCCCTTGGACCGACAAAAGATTTTGCAAGAATGCCGCTCGCCCTTGCGTATGTGTATGCGTCGGCTGCCGTCCTATCCATCGCCATAAGCCGGAACCTCTACCCGTTTATAAGCTGCTCGAAAAGAGAGTTGAAGCCATCGACATCCTTTGCGGTGGAATCCAGAGAGGACTTGAATGTGGCAAGCTCCGAATCCAGACGGTCCCTCACGTCCTTCCTTCTGGAATCAGCGGACCTGTCCAATTCGTCCATGTATGCGGAAAATTTTTCTTTAAACTCACCGTCGGCCTTTGCTTTGGTCTCGGCAATCTTTCTGTCGGCATCGGCCTGCGCCTGGACCAGAATTTCGGATGCAGCCTTCTCGATTTCCAGAAGATGCTGAATCACATCCATTTCTTCACTCATAAAACACCCCCGGCACACTCCAAAGAGCATGGATTATGGCAAAAGCCGAAAAGGTCCCTACAGTGCTGTGTCGTCTCCGAACGCGCAGAGAAGGTCGTACACTTCCTTGGCGGTCTGTTTTTCAAGGACCTCCTTAAGGAAAGTTGGATTCTGCAGAACCGCAGATATTTCTTTCAGAACGGAAAGGTGCATCTCCGGGTGCTCCGGGTTGCAAAGAATCATAAAAACAAGATGCACGGGAGCCTTGTCCAAGGAGTCGTAGTCAATTCCCTTGCGGCTGATTCCAATGGCCCCGACAACCTGTTTCACGGAAGAGCAGTTTCCATGTGGAACCGCTATGTCGTGCATGATGCCGGTGCTCATCTTGGACTCCCTCTCGCGGACTGCATCAAGGGCTTCCTGGCGGTCAACATCGGGATGGACGGCAACAATAGTCTGGACCATCTCCTCGAAAAGTTCGTCCTTCTCGGTACTTTCAAGATTCATAACAACCGTATCCGGTGAAAATCCCCATTCAAGTATCATAACGGCTCCTTTTTTAGTCCCAAAGGACCTGCGCCTCCGGGTTTTTGTTGAGGAAACAGCCGGATCCATCGGCGGGCATACCGGCGTTTCACCGGAAAATTACTCAGCCGCGCCGTCCACCAAGGACTGAGTGCTCTGTGAGCTTGAATCTTTTGCAGCGTCATCGTCAAACCAGTTTGTTACAGCGCCAGTGGCCTCGGTCTTTCCTTCAAGCTCCGCAGCTGTGCGGGACATGTTGAGGGAGTCATCCGCCGGACTCTTGTTCAGCAGGGCAAGCACGAAGATGGTAACAAAGAACAGTCCGACAAAAACACCTGTCGTCTTTGAAAGAACGCTGGCCGAGTGAGAACCAAAGGCCGCAGTCTGTCCACCGCCAAAAGCCGAACCCATTCCGTTGGACTCCTCGTTCTGCACGAGAACCATCAAAACTAGAAGGACGGCGATGATAATGAATGCGACAAGCAAAATGGTCTTAATAATGTTCATTTTATTCTCCAGTTACTTATGGCAGCGGACCAGATGTCCCAACCTGCCTTTATTATCTTGTTTTGCCACCGACAGTATTCCGACCGAACGACAGCACGGAAAGCATTTTATCAGAATCAACGCTCATAGTCAATAAAGCGAGAAAAAAGTCGTGGAAATCAATTTTAATCTTGACAGCTGACGGAATTTCATACAGAATTCGTCTATATGCAAGGTCTTATTCTTAATGGAAGCAAAAATGTTTTTGAGGTTGAATGTGAGGACGGAAAAGTGCGGGACTGTCCATTCAAGGGCAAAGTCCTCAAGGCAAGCAGGGGCTACTACAATCCTCTCGCACCTGGCGACATCGTTGTCCTGGACGACGATACCCTGGAAGATGACAGGGGACTGATTGTTGACCTGACCCCAAGGCGCAATGAATTTGTCAGATGGAATATAAAGAAGCGCGAGCCACAGCTTATTGCGGCAAACCTTGACTACCTGATGATAGTCACAACCCCGGACCAGCCACCCTTCAGGCCAAGGTTCATAGACAGGGCCATAGCGCAGGCGGAGTTCGAGAACATAACCCCGGTAATCCTCTGCAACAAATACGACCTTGCAGAGGCCAGCGACGAAGATTTGCAGAACCGTCTTGCGTCATGGGAAAACGCGGGATACAAGGTGCTCAGGCTGAGTGCGAAAAGCGGAGAGGGAATGGAGGAGCTTGCGCAGCTTCTTGAAAACCATCTCACCGCATTGGTCGGACAGAGCGGAGTGGGAAAAAGTTCCATAATAAACGTGCTGGACAACAACGTTGTTCTAAAAACAGGAAGCCTCAGCCAGAAATACGGTCGCGGAACGCACACCACGACAAAAGGCTCCCTCATGCACATAGAGCTTGACGAGGCACTTGTCGGCGGAATACAGGGAAGAACGGCGGACATAATCGACACACCCGGAGTACGCAGGTTCCTTCTGCACGACATTGCGGCTGAGGACCTCCAGCTCTATTTCCGTGAATTCAAGCCCTTCATCGGGAAATGCGGATTCGGCATGAGCTGCACCCACACGCACGAAAAGGGATGCGCCATACTGAAGGCGGTCGAGGACGGAGAAATCAGCCCCGAAAGATTCGACAGCTGGCAAAGGATTGTCGAGGAAATGAAGACAGGAACATGGGAAGACTGATTCCCAGCCGTGCCGGTACAGAATATAATGATTTAATCCAGATTTAACAGGAACGATTCATGCCAAAGGTTAGCCCAATAACACAGTTTTCGGTCTCACCCCGCCCCCCGCACGAACTTTTGCAGGGAAAAAGGCACCTGACCGCGAAGGAAGTATACATCCTCATCCAGAACAGAAACATCTCGTCCTATCCCGACTGGCAGAACGTCTATGTGAGCGACACCCCCGGAGAGTTTTTCGCCGAACAGATTGTCCAGAGCGAATTCAGCGGATGGGTTGTCCTTGGAGTTATCCGCCCGGTAACGCTCAAATTCCACGACCTGGAGCTAAAGTGCGGAGTCTACCGTTCAGTCCTTTCCAATGTGGCGACAGGGGACGACTGCGTTCTTCACAACGTGAGCTACCTCCACAACTACAGGCTTGGCGACCGCGTGATGCTCTTCAACATACAGGAGATGAGCTGCACATGCCACTCCAAATTCGGCGAGGGAATTTTAAAGGACGGAGAGCCGGAGGGCAACAGATACTGGATAGATGTCGGAAACGAAAACGGCGGACGCGGAATCCTTCCGTTCACAAGCATGATTCCGGCAGACGCATACATCTGGTCGCGCTACAGGGAAGACAAAAAACTGATGGACCGCCTTGTGGAGCTTACCGAATACGGAAACGACGGAGCGCAGAACACCTACGGAATTGTTGACGACGATGCCGTAATCAAAAACTGCACCCTGCTGAAGGATGCGAGGATTGGAAAATGCGCATACATAAAGGGGGCCTTCAAGCTAAAAAACATAACGGTACTTTCATCGGAGGACGAGCCTTCCCAGATTGGTGAGGGCGTTGAACTTGTGAACGGAATCATGGGATACGGAAGCCACGTGTTCTACCAGGCCGTGGCCGTCAGATTTGTAATAGGCCGCAACTGCCACCTCAAATACGGCGGAAGACTTTTGAACTCCGTGCTCGGCGACAACTCCACGGTCTCATGCTGCGAGCTTCTGAACAACCTGATTTTTCCGTTCCACGAGCAGCACCACAACTCATCCTTCTTGATTGCGGCAACGATAATGGGACAGAGCAACATAGCGTCCGCCGCGACAATCGGCTCAAACCACAACTCACGCTCCCCCGACGGAGAAATGATTGCGGGACGGGGATTCTGGCCTGGACTATGCTCCGATTTCAAGTACGACTCAAAGTTTGCGTCCTTCGTCCTTGTGTCAAAGGGAAGCTACCAGAACGAGCTTAACATAACGTATCCGTTCTCTCTTGTCGCGCCAAGCGGAGAGGATGGAGCCGTCCACATAATTCCGGCGTACTGGTTCATCTACAACATGTTCGCAATAGTACGCAACAAGTACAAGTTCAAGGCAAGGGACAGGCGCGTTGTGAAAGTCCAGCACATAGAGACCGACCCTCTCGCACCGGACACAATACAGGAGGTGGTGACATCGCTCGACCGCCTGATTGAGCTTACATCCCGCTACCTCAAGATGGGGGATGCGGCAATCAAAAAGGCGACCGAATACAATCCGGACCCCGCCCTTCTCGATGATTTCAGAAAAAGAATCTCTGTGGCGGAAGAAAATGAGTCGCTGAAAATAGCGAAGGACTACCTCCACCAGAACAAGCAGACAAAGTTCGCCGTAATCGACGACCGCTGCCAGAAAAAATATGGAGCAAAAATCTATAAGATAGCGCAGGGCTACACAGAATACCGCCGCATAATAAAATATTTCGCGGTGGACTCCATCATGGCGTGGACACATGAAAGCGGAAACGAAATCCTTACGGCAGACAGAATCGCGACGCTCGAAAAAATCCCGCTGCATGAAAAATGGAGCAACGTCGGTGGACAGGTAATTCCCGACGGGGAGCTGGAAAATCTTTTCGGAAAAATCAAGCGCGGCGAAATCAACAACTGGGAGCAGGTCCACGAATTCTACAACCAGGTCCAGAACCGATACAGCGAATACAAGGCCCGCTACGGACTCCACCTTCTGGAAAAGCTCTACACAAGACCCATATCCAGTTTCACGCCCGAAATATTTTCCGACATAACCGGAGATGTTCTTGATGTCAGCAACACAATGCTCTCGTCGTCATTTGCGTCAAGGGAAAAGGACTACACGGATTTTTTCCGCACCGTCACATTCCGCAACAAAGAAGAAATGGAATCCGTGCTAGGAACAATAAAGGACTCATCATTTTTGCGTGACCTCAAAAGCTCCACCGCCGATTTCAATTCCAGGGTGACAAAACTTTTCAGCGAACTGAACACGGATTGATTGAATCTCCACGTCCGCCAAAAAGTTCTATTTTTTCTGGCCTGATTACGGTCTGGAGGACTGACAGATTTTTTCACACAAGCTCAATCCTCCCCGAATTTTTGTCACGCAGCGCAACAAGATTTTCATTGCAGATTTTTTCAAGGAAAGATTTGTCGTGGCTCACAACAATCATCGGGCAGTCCAAAAGCGAGAGCGCATTTTCAAGAGCAAGCACACTCGTTATGTCCATGTGGTTCGTCGGTTCGTCCAAAACCAAAAGGGAAAGAGGCCTCTGCACGGCAAGCGAAATCATCAGCTTCCGAAGTTCTCCCGGACTCAAATCTGTCGGGGTGATTTGCTCAGGTTCGCTACCAAGCCTGTACAAAGTTGAAAGCACTTCCCCGCGCTCCTCTTCATCAAGTCCGTTGAAATCTGAAAGCACTAAATCGCGCTGCCCATCCGAAATCTCCTGCGGAAGATAGAACACATCTTTTTTGTTCCCCCGTTTTTCAAAAGTCTCCACCAGATGCCGGATAAAAAGAGTCTTCCCGCTTCCGTTCTCTCCGGTCAAGGCAATTTTTGTTCCGCGCCCTATTTCGATATGCGGAATCCGAAGAGTATACGGGCCTGCCTCAAGCAAAGTTTCTTCTATTAAAATGGGCTTTGAAAAATCAAGGGCGGCAAGCGAAAAACCTTCCTTTCGCCTCAGCGATTTTTTGATTGAGTCCCTCGCGTTTTCCGTCTGCCTGATTTGAGTCTCGAGCCTTGACTTTGCATCCCCGGTGGTTCTGTCCTTTCCGCTGATTCTGGCGGCATCAATTTTTGCCTGTGTGTCATGGTCGTGCGGGTCAAAAGATTTTTTTGAAAGCCTAGTCCTTGACTTCTGGTTCTCAGACTCAAGTTTCGCGCTCCTCTGTTTTTCCGAAGCTGCCTTTGCGTTCAGCCTGTCCCATTCCCCGCGTGATTTTTCCGCATTCTGATTTTTTAGCTCCAGAGCTTTTGTAAGTCCGCACGGATATGACTCATATAAAATGCAGTCGCGTCCACCGGCAAAAGCCCTCGCACCGTTGTAAAGATATATTGTCCTTGTGCAGAGAGCATCCGCAAAAGAACGGTCGTGGCTAACCATGATTCCAGTCCCGCCGAAATCTGAAAGCGTCCCGGAAATCAGCGCGGAGGTTTTTGAATCAAGATGGTTAGTCGGCTCGTCAAGCAAAAGGACTTCGGGTTTTTCCGCCAGGGCACACGCAATCTGGATGCGTTTTTTTTCTCCGCCGGAAAGGGTGTCGTAACGCTCAAGCATTTCTTCGCTGACATGCAGACGTGAAAAAAAATGGCGCACCTCGTTGTCGTCGGACCAGAACGCAGAATAAAGATTTTCTGGAACATCGGATGTCTCCTGCGCGCAATAGACAGGTCCGCCAGCTCCATTTTTTGAAAAAGAAATTTTACCGCCGTCCGGCAAAAGAAGTCCCGCAATCAATTTGAGAAGGGTACTTTTTCCACATCCATTGCTTCCAGCGACACAGGTCCAGCCATCGGAAAGCTGCAATGAAAAATCCTCGAACAGATTTACATTGGACGACGGATAAGAGAAACTGAGTTTTGTAATTTGGATTGACATTTTGGCCTCCATAAAAAAGAAGCCAGATGCAGCAAAAAATCTGTCGCCACCGCCGACATGGAATATTGATTATTCCAGAACATTTCGTTCATGAAAATTTGAAACTGCAACTGACTTCCAGAATAAAATCCAAAAAAAGGATTCTAACTAAAACATACCCAAGGGAAATTTTATGTTGATTGGAAATCAAGTTTACAGTCTCATCGGCAATGCGTCTCCTGAATTAGTTATGCTTTTATTCTATGGGGATTCACAAACTGTGTCAATGTGGGTGATTGACTTTTTTTTGAAAAACGGTTTATTATATTGATATGAAAAGATTTTCCTTGCTACTTCTAGCTCCAAGTTCCTCTTTTGATGGCCGAAACTAAGGTGCTGGTTTGCTTTGGAAAATGAATTGAATGGAAACCACAGACCTGTTGCTTCGGCAGCAGGTCTTTTTTATTTAAGGAGAATTTTATGGCAGGCATGAATCCAAATGGCAAGTATGCTCCAATCGCTGACATTCCTTTGGAAAACAGGGAATGGCCTTCTAAAAAGATTACCAAGGCCCCGCTCTGGTGCTCGGTGGATCTCCGTGACGGAAACCAGGCTCTGGTCAATCCGATGGGAATCGAAACCAAGCTGGCGTTCTTTGATTTGCTGGTAAAAATCGGTTTCAAGGAAATCGAAGTCGGTTTTCCGGCAGCGTCCGACACGGAATATGAATTCATCCGCAGGCTCATCGAAGAAAAAAGGATTCCGGACGACGTTACCATACAGGTTCTATGCCAGGCAAGGGAGGCTCTCGTAAAAAAGACGATAGAATGTCTCAGGGGTGCGCCCAAGGCAATCTTCCATATATACAACTCCACATCCCCGGCACAGCGCAAGTACACGTTCGGGAAGTCGAAGGAAGAAATCAAGCAGATTGCAATCGACGGTGTGCGCTGCATAAAAAGCTGTCTCAGCGACGAGGACAGAAAGAGAATCCGCCTGGAGTATTCCCCGGAAAGTTTCAGCATGACGGAAATCGACTATGCGGTGGAAATCTGTGAGGCGGTCAAAAACGAATGGGGCTGCTCCCCCGACAACAAGATTATAATGAACCTCCCGACCACCGTTGAATGTGCCACCCCGAACGTATATGCGGACCAGATTGAGTATTTCTGCAAACACATAACCGACCGCGACAGCGTTATTGTCAGCACGCACTGCCACAACGACAGGGGCACAGGAGTCGCATCAGCGGAGCTTGGTCTCCTGGCCGGCGCGGACAGGGTTGAGGGGTGTCTCTTCGGCAACGGCGAGCGGACCGGAAATCTTGATATCGTCACCGTGGCAATCAACATGTTCAGCCAGGGAGTGAACCCGGAGCTTGATTTCCATGACGTCGAGTCAATCGCCGAAAAATACATGGAATACACAGGCATGGAGATTCCGCCGAGAACACCATGGGTCGGGGAGCTTGTTTTCACCGCATTCAGCGGAAGCCATCAGGACGCAATCAGAAAGGGTCTTGCGGCCCGCGCAAAGATGGACAAAAACGCACTCTGGGATGTGCCCTACATTCTCATCGACCCGCACGACATTGGCCGCCAGTACGAGGGCATCATCAGAATCAACAGCCAGTCCGGCAAAGGTGGAGCGGCTTTCATTCTGGAGCAGGATTACGGACTCTGCATACCCAAGGCCATGCACCCCGTTCTTGGTTCAGCCGTCAAGGATTCCGCGGACAAGGCACAGAGGGAGCTTAAGTCTGAGGAAATCTACAGCATATTTGAAAGCCGCTGGCTCAAAAACAGGTCCAACCTCAGCATAATCGACCTGTCCGAAACCCACGTCGAAGGCAGAAAGGAAAACGAGTCCACCGAGACAACACTCTGCCGCGCGGTGGTAAACTGGAAGGGACAGCAGATTTCGATTGGCGAAAAAGGCAACGGACCTCTCGACGCATTTGCGAACGCTCTTACCCAGACCCCGGCTCCAAGGTTCAACATAACCGCATTCCACGAGCACAGTATTGGAACAGGAAACAACACATCCGCAGTGGCCTATGTCCAGCTCACCTGTGAGGACGGAAACCAGTACTGGGGTGTCGGAAAGTCAACGGACGTTGGCCGTGCCGGTGTCGATGCCGTAGTAAGCGCGCTCAACCAGATTGCCTAGAACCTAATTGCGTCTTCCGGGTGTCTGCTCCTTTGTTGCCGAAACCTCGTACCACTGGGAAGCCCCGGAGACAAAACCTTCTGGCGAAAGATTCTGCACATTTCTGCGGCATGCCGTGTGGGATTCGCGGTTGAGCGACGATGTGGCAAACGCACCATCTACGGAGCACGCGGGATTACCGGAACCGTCAAGCCAGAGTCCAGAGTCGTTGACAAGGGATGCGAATGTTTCCACGGATTCATTCCACGCATTCGGTTTCGCGGAATCTGCATAGACAAAAACATCCAGAACTTTCCCGGAAGGACCGTTCCTTATCGCGATAATGTCTGCGGAAGTTGCGAAACGACCCTCGCTCTCATTCTCTGCAAAAAGGTCCCTCGCGGACGGTGAAGAATCGGATGTGGACGCAAGCGAAAGATTTTTTCCAAGCTCGTCAACGCATCCGGAATCCCCGTTCCTCATGTGGACAACAATATACTCCCCCGCCGAAACCTCTATGGCCGGGAACGAATATTTTTTTGCATCCCCGTCAGATGCGCTCACAAGCTCCAGACCCGAAAGATTTCCCGAACTGAGCGCATAGATTTCCACGAACTCGGATTTGTCGGACTTGGACTTGTTCTTGATTCTGATTTCCGAAAGCGCAAGGACCGGAACCCTGTCATTGTAGCCAAGAAAATCCACGCTTACCGTGACCGAATTTCCCCGCTCGTCCTCAAGCATGGCATCCAGCACATACTTTTTTCCAATCTCCATGCTCCTGTCCATCACAAAATCTACCCTTGAATTTTCGTCGCACGGAACTGCGCTGACAGGCTCCTCGTTTCCGTCCGCATCCTCCAGATGTACATGGCTGACACTCACACTGCGCGAAAAATCCACCGACACCGTCTTTGAGCCGGCAACCTCCATTCCAACTATCTGGGGAACGGAAAAATCGCCGTCCAAAAACTCCACCCCCTCAATCGACGTGCGGCAGCCGGATGGGATGACCGAAAGCGTGACGGACAAAACCAAGGCAGCGGCAGGAAGAAGGGTCTGCAAAAAATACTTCTTTATTTTGTTCATATTGAACCCCCTACTATATAGTGTTCCGTGGAAATTCAAATTCCGCACAAAATCTGCAATTTTTTTTAATTTTTTTTCGCCGCCCAAAAACTACCTTTTCGGGTAATGCTTTTTTGTGTATGCCATGTTTTAATCTTTTTGTTCCCAAATATGTGAGGGGCAAATCAACTCGAAAAAGAGAGGGACAAGTTTTATGGAAAGAAAAATCAGTGGACACAGCCTCGGACTGAAGAAAGCGACATTCGCAGTGGCATTTCTTTTGGTTGGAACCATCGCCGCGTTTGCGCAAACCAATCATGCCGCCTACGTCAGAAATTTTATCAACAACCAGGGACAGTGCAAGACGGGAGCCTTGACAAGTTCAAACGGTTGCGTC
>CACZPR010000047.1 GCA_902783155.1 uncultured Spirochaetaceae bacterium | reverse complement strand
CCCGCGACAAAATCCTTTAGCACATAATACAGACGCTCGCCAAGACGTGAGTCCGGGTGGGCCTGGACGTGTGAATCCAGTGCGCCAAGATTTTCCATGTAGGATTTATAGAATTTTCTGTCGTCCATCATAAGCTCGGTGGCTGACGGCTGTAGATATGCGTAGAGACCATTTTCAACAAGCGCGGAAACTATGTCGCGGGAATGACCGCTGTTTATGACCTTCAAAGTTTCCTCCGTAAGTCTTGACGGCGACACGGGTGAAAGAAGGTCCGCGGATTTTGCAATCTTGCGCTTGAGTTTCCATGGGAGGACACACCCGGTTGTGGCACTGTACTTTACGGCGCGAATCATGCGGACGGGATCCTCTATGAAAATCCTGTCCAGCGGAATCACGGGACGAACCACGCCCTTCTTTATGTCCTTCACCCCGTCAACATAGTCTATGACCTGCTCCTTGACCGGGTCGTAGTAAAGTGCGTTGAGGGAAAAATCACGGCGCTGGACATCCTCGTCCATGGTTCCAAAAACATTTCCCACGGAGCCTTCGCAGATTGACCTGAAAGTGCTGACCTCAAATATTTTCTGTCCAAAAATGACATGGACAAGCCGGAATCTTCTTCCGATTATGCGTGAGTTATGGAAAATTCTTTTGACACGGCTCGGTGTCGCGTCTGTAACTATGTCAAAATCCTTGGGTGTGCGACCGACTATCAAATCACGGACCGCACCGCCAACAAGATAGGCATCAAAACCGGTCTCGCGGAGCCGCCTTATGACGTAAATGGCATCCCCGTCAATCCTGTCGAGAGAAATATTGTGTTCCTTTTTTGTGTAGATGACAGCTTTCTGTACAGGCCTTCCCTTGCTGTCTGTAGAATAACGTATTAGCACAGTGGAGGTATTTTAATGTTCAAACAAAGGCTAGTCAAGACATCAGATGAGAACCAAAGAATTTAATGTGTCCAGCCGGTCAAATTCTCGTTGGACGCGGGACTTTGTTATCCTGATTCTACGGTTTTCCCTAACGAGAGAAATGGCCTGGGAAATACGCGCGTCAAGACATTCGCACAGGGCATTGCGCCTTTTGTCGGTGATGTAAACATTTGATTTCAATATGGTAGAAAAAATCTGACCAACATCCCCTGTTCTATCAAAAACAAGAGACAGAAGGAAACCTTTTTCAAGCAGATTGAACTGTTCCGCGTGGTTGTCCTTAAAGGGTTTTGCCTCTATGTTGATTGCATCGTAATCAGTTTTTGGAAGAGGCTTTTCAAGAAAAAGGGAGCGTTCGGTATCAAACACAGGTGCAAGGCCTATCCACTCCAGAGTGTCGGAATCACGAAGAAGACCAAAATTTCTGTAATGACGGTCCGTGTTTGCCATGATGAAATCGACAAAGAGCATTTTATTTAAATCTGACTCGACATTTTTTGCTCCAAGCAGGTTGCATCCTCTGAGAAAATGCTGATAGTCCGATTCATTGTTCGTTTTTTTGATGGATTCCTTTATAAAGTATGCAGAAACAAATTCCGTGTTCACAGTAACAAAATTTTCACAGCTCGACAGATATTCAATTTCGCCGTCGCCGTTCGTTGACTGGAGAATCTGGTAAGGGACGCTATTTATCCCAAGTTTTGAACACAGGATATGCGTGATATATTCATTGAAAGGTTCCTGCTGGAATGCCGAGTCCGTTCCCTTTATGAGAAAGCGTTTTCCATTTTCGACTGTCCATCTTTTAGGCAACGCACCGTCCGTCGTAAAATCAGGATTGTTAAAACTTTTTTCGGAAAAATTCCTCTCCCGGTTAAAAAGAAGGAGAAGACCGACTGAATCATCAAAAGGATTTTCAAAAAAATTTATTTTTCCCCATGACGAATCATCTTGCGCAGATTTTGTCCAGTAATGATCGTTGAGACTTGCGCAATGGGTTTTTGCAACAAGGGCATCCACAGATTTTAGATTCAGCAGGTCAAGGACTTTTTTAAGATACTTTCTGTCGGAAGGAATGAAGCGAGTCTTCCACCAGATTTTGAACTTGTGGAAATCTGTTTCATCCGACACACAATCATATTCAGAAACATTGGTTCCTACCGGCATCCTTTTTTTGTCGAATACCTGTTTTATGCTGAGAAGCTCATAATTGTCATCAAGGTCAAGCAGACAAACCTCGTGGTCCTTATGAAAAAGCCAAAGTTCCATAAAAAAAATCTACCAGAAAATGTAAAAAAAGTCAGCACAGGAACTTGCCGTTTGGAATGCCCTATGGCCGCCGCAAAAACAGCGACCGCAAATTTCCAAGCCAAATCAGCCCATAATTTTTTTTGTCCAGGCCAGAACGTCGCGCTCCACTTCCTCGTGGTTTGTTTCGTTCAGAAGTTCGTGGCGGGCACCGTCGTAGAGCTTGATTTCAACATCGTCCATTCCGTTTTTGACGTAGATTTCTTTCAGCGCGACAACGGTCTTGGAGTAATCACCCACAGGGTCCCCGGTTCCATCAATAAAAAGTACCGGAAGTTTTTTCGGAATGGATGCCATCATGGATTTTTTATGCACAAGACCAAGCCCCCTGAAAAGCTCCCGGTAGAACTCGCCGGTACAGACGAATCCGCACCACGGATGGGCCATGTATGCGTCAACCTGTTTTTCGTCCCTTGAAAGCCAGTCGAAATCTGTCCGTGGATTTTTGATTTTTGAGTTGTACGGCTTGAACGAAAGTTTGTCAATCAGCGGGGACTTTTTCTTTTTTCCTCCGAACGCGCACACCAGGGCACCGACAGTCTTCGCAAATGCAATGGTCAAAGGTCTGGGGCCTGCTGTTCCACAAAGCACGCATCCGTCAAGAAGGTCTCCGTATTTTTCAATCACGCACTGGGAGACAAAGGAACCGAAGCTGTGTCCGAAAAGAACGACCTTTTTTCCGGGGAAATCCTTTTTCACCATCAGAATCTCCTCGTGGATATCCTCCACCACACGCAGAAATCCATTTTTGTCGGAAAGGTAGCCGAATTTTCCTGTGCCCTCTTTTTCCGCAAGGTCGGCAGTCTCGCCATGTCCCCTGTGGTCCTCCGCAAAAAGCGCGATTCCCTCCGCAGTAAGAACGGACGCAAATCTTTCGTAACGTGCGGCATACTCAGCCATTCCGTGACTCAGGACCATGACCATCTTCACGCTGCCAACTGAATCCGGAATCCAGCTGTGCATTACGTTTTTGTTTCCGTCGCCCATGGTGATGACTTTCTTTTCGTAGACCATAAAAATCCTCCGTACCGGCATTTTGCTTCTCTCCTGTTTGAAAAAACGCCGGTTCTCTGTTATAATAAAAAAATGCCAAGCGAAACTATTATAACAGAAAAAATGGTTTATGGGGGAGACTGCATAGCAAAAATTGACGGAAAAACTGTCTTTGTCCCCTACGCCATTCCCGGTGAAAAACTTGAGGTCGAAATCATAAAGGAAAACCGCGACTATTCGGTTGCAAAGATTGTAAACATTCTGGAACCTTCCCCAAACCGTGTGGAGCCTTTCTGCAAATACTACGGTCTATGCGGCGGGTGCAACATGCAGCACATTTCGGATGCCCACCAGAAGGAGCTCAGGAAGTCAATTCTGGAGGACGCTTTTTTCCGCGAAGGTGTCGTTTTGCCGGAAGTTAAGGTCATATCGGCATCCCCGCGCGGATACAGGACAAGGTTTCAGTTCCACGACGGTGGCATGATGCAAAAACTTTCCAACAGCATTGTTCCTATTGAGAATTGCCCGTGTGCCTCAGAGGAAATCAACAAATATCTTTCGGAAATACCTTTCGACCAGAGACCAAAAGGCAGAATCCACGTGTTCGGCTCGGAAAAAATTGTTTCTATCCCGGAGGACTATGACAAAATAATAATCGCCGACGATTCGGTTGCGCAAAAACGCCTTGCCGAAAAAAAATCCAGACCACAGGCGGGAAAAAGGGTTAATGGAAAAAAGATTAAGCAAATACGACCAAGGTTCGAGGGGACAGTTTCCGTTCCGGTGAACTCCTGTACAGTCCGCCTCTGCGGTAAGGACATTGCTTTTGACGTGCAGGGATTTTTCCAGTCCAACCTTGACGTTCTGGAGGAGACCATTCCAAAAATAACGGAGGGTCTTGGCGGAAAGAACGTGCTTGACATGTATGCCGGATGCGGAACATTCTCGGTGTTTCTGGCGGACCTTTTTGAAAATGTCGTTCTGGTGGAGCACAACAGGGACGCGCTTGTTTTTGCGGAACAGAACCTTACGGGAAAAAAGCACGAGAGCTTTGGTCTTAGCGGAGAGACCTGGACGAAATACCATGCGGAAACTTTTGTCGGGCGGAACGGCGGTTTTGACGCGGCTGTGGTTGACCCCCCGAGGAGCGGCATGGAAAAATCCGTGCGCAGGTGGCTTTCGGAATCAGGAATCCCAAGCATAAGGAGTCTTTCGTGCGACATTGCGACACAGGCAAGGGACGTAAAATTTTTGGTCCAGAACGGATACAGCCTGAAGGAACTGTACCTTCTTGATTTCTATCCGCAGACCGGACACATCGAAAGTCTTGCCGTCCTGGAAAAATAGAATGGAAAAAGAATATATTATTGAAGAAAACTTAGGAAAACACAGAATTTTTTTTGAAAAAAACTGGACTTTCCAAGGTTTTTGATAGACAATGTAGTTAAAATTAAGGTTTTCCACTTCTTTTTTATTTGAAAACATTGTATACTTTTCAAGTAAATGGGAAAAAATTGGAGGATTTATGAAACTTAATAAATGGATAGTCTCCGGCGCACTCTCAATCGCAGTCATCGCGGCAGCAACAGCGGTGAGTGTAAATATCGATGAAATCCGAAGCACCAGCGGCGAAGTAATTACTTTCGACAACTACTCCGGTCCGCACGCCCTGATTGAAACTGCCGACGCAATCACGGAAATCGGTCGCAACCTTGGACGACAGGTCGCAAAGAATGCAAACCAGACTGCGACTTATGGACGTGGAGCAAAGTACAGCGTAATCCATGTGGTGGACCCCTCCACTACTCAGAAGCTCGATGCCGACATATTGATTCTGAACAGCACGGCGGCTGTTGACCACATCAAGAACCTTCGCCGCATTTTGACAGGCTACCTCACATCGGCCTATGGATATGAAGCTTCAGACGCTTCAACAATCGCAACATTTGTCACAGTGTACAACGCGGTCTACCGCCAGAATCTGGACGTGTTCAAGGCAAAATACAAGGATGCCGTCACAAAGAACCTGACCGAATCACAGTGCGGACTCAGCACAAAATGGAGCGAGTGGCCAGGAAACACACAGATTGTCATTCCGCTTTACGATGTGAACGGTGGACTCTCGACAGTTGACACCTCAGTCATCAGCGACACCAACGTAATCAACTCAATGCGCGAGGAAGACAACCGTGGAGTTGACGAACGCCAGAACATGGTTGACATAAAGGAACGCGAGGCAAGCAACTTTGCGGACAAGGCACAGAAGGCGGCATCCGATGCGGCAGAACTGAACAAGCAGCTTGAACAGCAGAAGGCAACATCGGACAAGGCAGCTGACGACGCAAAGAAGGCACAGCAGACCGCACAGCAGGCAAAGGCGGCATCCGACGCAAATCCAGACAACAAGGAACTCAAGCAGAGGGCCGAAATAACACAGGCGGCAGCGGACCAGGCACAGAAAAAGGCCGACGACGAAAAGCAGAAGACCGACCAGCAGAAACAGGCTGCAAAGGAAGCTGAAAACCAGGCGGCAAAAGCCCAGAGCACTTCCGACAAAAAGCTTTCAGAAGCAAAGAAGGAGCGCACCGAGATTGCAAAGGACCAGCAGAAGACACTTGTACAGGCTCTCGCCGATGGAACAAACAGAAATGCGGTTGTCGGTCTGAAAATTGTTGATTCATCAAAACTTTTGACCGGTCTTGTGAAAATTGATTCAACAACCGGAGAAATCCTTGAGGAATCACCTGTTGCGGTCATCCGTGGAAGAACAATTATCCCTGTCACCGAACCAACCAACGACGCAAGCGAGGATTCGGCACCAGTCGTGTCATATATGGCAATCTGTGGCGACAGCAACTCAACAAACAGGGCCGTGAAGCTCTGCCTGCTTGACGCACAGACCCTTGAGCTACAGTCCGAGGGAAGCGAGATTGTCGCGGAGGATTCAGTCCTTGTCAAAAACGGCGACGACTACTACTGCGTAATCCAGAACGGGAAAGGATGGTCAATCGCCAAGTACGACAGCGCACTGAATCTTGTACAGAAGAGCACAGTGTCCGTCCGCCCCGACACCCCAATCACTGTCACAGAAAAGGGCATCATAGCGACGACGGCATCTGACCAGGTGGTTCTCCTCAATGTGAAGGACCTTTCTTCAATCACGCCAATAAAATAATCAAGATTTTGGCGCGAAAACGGATGAGCGTATGCGGTTACGGCGAATTTTTCACGGACCAATTCCGCCATCCGTTTTTCTTTTAAAACCACTCATTGACAAAGAAGCATTTTTTTTTTAGATTTTTAGCAATATGAAACGAGTAAAAATTTGGCCATTTATATTTTTCCCTCTGCTGCTGTGTATTGCGGCAATGCTTGGTGCTGCACTTGGCAAGGGGCTGGCCGTAACAAAAAATACAATAGACGTAGAAAATTTCACAGAATTTGAGACTGACAAGCCGACAAGGATTCTTGATGTAAACGGAGAGCTTATCACCGAGTTCACCAGCAACGAAAAAAGAGAGTTCATTGCTTTCCAGGACCTTCCACAGCAAGTCATAGACGCGCTTCTGACCCGCGAGGACAAAATCTTCTACGACCACCCAGGATTCAGCATGAAGGCTCTTTTCCGTGCCGTAATCGGTGTTTTGACGCACAACAGCCTTGGTGGTGGTTCAACCCTTTCACAGCAGATTGCCGGAACCCTGTACTGCGACAGAACCGACATGACCATAACCAGAAAGCTGAAGGAGCTTTGGTGGGCCATCCAGATGGAACGTCGCTATTCAAAGGACGAAATCCTTGAGCTTTATTTGAACAGAATCTACTTTGGTGGCGGAACAACGGGTGTAAACGCTGCCTGTAAATATTATTTTGGACACGACGCTACAGATATAAATCCGGCAGAGGCTGCAATTCTTGTAATCCAGCTTTCAAACCCGGCCTACTACAATCCTTTCGACTATCCGAACAGGGCCATGTCCAGACAGCAGTATGTTCTTGACGAGCTTGTGAGCGACGGATACATCACAAAGGAAGAGGCAGACGAAAGTTTTGACGACTACTGGGCAAACTTTGATTACCTCCGCTCAAATGCAACTGTCGCACAGATGAGGGTTGACAATGCCCCATGGTTCAGCGAATACGTCCGCCGCGAGCTTAACGGAATGCTCTATGGAACTGACGACATCTACACCGGTGGATTTACGGTCAACACCACCCTCAACCTTTCGCACCAGAAAGTCGCCGAGGATGTAATGGCCGACTACATAAAATACGCAAACGATGTCCACAGCCAGACAATATCCGGAACAAAACGAAGCACGTTCAGCAGCTACGCGCCGTTCACGGAACTTGTGGCACTTACGTTCAACCTCCCTCTAATCAAGACAGGGGACAAGAGAAACAAAACGCTGACCACAAATGAGTTCGCGAACAACATCAACCCGCTGCTCGACATAGTTTCCATGATGACGGGGGCCACCCAGCTCAAAACCCAGCTGATTTCGGAGGGCCACGCAATACGCAACAAGAGCAAGGAATCCTCACGTGTTGAAGGAACGATGATTGCCCTTGAAAACAAGACAGGCTATGTGGACGCAATAGTTGGAGGCTCCACGTTCGACTACTCCAACCAGTACATCAGGGCGGTCCAGTCTTACCTGCAGCCAGGTTCTTCGTTCAAGCCGCTCTACTACTCCGCCGCAATCGACGCACAGGTTGTGACAATGACAAGCCCAATCAGCGACACACCTACGGCATTTACCAACGCAAACGGTTCAATCTATCTGCCTCAGAACTACCTTGGTTCCTGGAAGGGAGAGGTCGAAGTCTGGTACGCACTTGCCGCATCGCTCAACATTCCGGCTCTTAGAATTCTTGATATGGTTGGATTCGACGCAGCAATTGCACGTTCAACGGACCTTCTCGGAATCCCGCAGTCAGAATGGGAGGAGCGAGCAATTTTGCCTGTATACGCACTCGGACTTGGTGTCTGTTCAATACGGCCTATAGAACTTGCAAGGGCGTTCGCAATATTCGCAAACAATGGAGAGGAAGTAATTCCAATCTGCATACGAAATATCGAAGACAAGAACGGGAACATCATTCACGATGTCGAGCAGGAGACAATCAACAAAAAGCGCGCAAAGGGAGAGGACGTGCAGATTATCTCAAAGCAGAATGCGTTTATCATGCAGGAGATGCTGAAAAAGACAGTCTCCGGTGGTACACTCTACAGCGGCGCAAGGTTCAGCTCCACTCTTGAAAAAATTGGAAAGAACAAGGGAACCGGATACAAGTTCACATTCAAGAACGAAAATGGCCAGTCCTTTGACATGCCGGTCGCAGGAAAAACCGGTACAACACAGAACTGGGCCGACGCATGGGCCGTTGGATTTACACCTTACTACACGTCGGTCTTCTGGTTCGGATTTGATATGCCGGGAGAAACGCTCGGTCTTTCGATGACTGGATCCGCAATCTCCGCTCCTGCATGGGGCGACTTTATGCACGAAATCCATATTGGAAAAGCGTACAAGCCTTTCTTTGACAAAATGCCGGCCGGTGTCGTAAAGGCAAAAGTCTGTGCCGAATCTGGCTGCCTTGCCTCATCGAAGTGTCCAAAAGTTGTTGAGGGATACTACCTGTCAGGAACGGAACCAAAAGAAGACTGCGAGTTGCACCTGTACCAGACCGCCGAAAAAACAGCGTACTCACGTTTCGAGAGGGCAAAATACGGTGCCATGGGCTACGATTTGCTGAACAATGTTGAGGGACTCAAGCTTGACCTTGACTTCCTTTCAGACGGAACCGAACGTGAAGAGCTTATGAACAATCTCTTCGGGGACGACTCGGACTCTGGCGAAGGATTCTTCACTGATGACAACAGCGGATGGGAATCATTCTTCTCCGGCTACACGGATGGTGACACGGAAGAAGATTCAACAGACAGCACACAGAATTCTGAACAGCAGAGTGCGGATGTGCCTAAGAAAACAGAAGAAACTGTCGAGAATGAATCAACGGGAGGCGGCACTGATTCCGGGACTGGAGCCTCGGGCGGTGATGACCTGTCATCCTTCTTCGAGTGAGCGGACCCGCTCCTAAACACGGAGGGCGCAAATGAATGTGGTGCACGTTGACATAAACAAAATAAAAGTAAAAAAAAGAGTCCGCAAGGATTTGGGCGACCTTAAACCACTGAAGGACAGCCTGAGAACCTACGGACTGATGAATCCAATTACAATCAACTCAAAATACGAGCTTATAGCTGGTGAACGGCGGCTTGAAGCGGCAAAGGCTCTTGGATGGCCAATGATTGACGCAATAATGCTCCAGCAGGAAATCAATTCCGTCACAAAGCTTGAAATGGAGATTGAGGAAAACAACCAGCGCAAGGAATTCACAGACGAGGAACTTCTTGACGGCTACAAGAGGCTCAACAAGCTAAAGAATCCATCCATCTTTCGGAGGATTATGAACTTTTTTGTCCGGCTGTTTGAAAAAATTGGAGAGTTTTTCAAAAACCTGTTCAAGAAAGGCTGAGAAACTTCACGGAAACATAAAAAAAGCTGCCCAGGATTTTTTCTTGGACAGCCTTTTTATTTATGGTCCACCCTATTTGAGGACGACCCTGGCAAACTTTTTCTTTCCGGCCTTTACAACAAACTCACCGTCGGAATCAACATCAGAAAGGGTCAGAGCAGCCTTGACATCGGAAATGGATTTTCCATTGACAGACGCACCGCCCTGCTGGACAAGCCTTCTGGCATCGGATTTTGTTGCGCAGAGCTTTGTATTGAAGTAGAGGTCGCAGACGTTCATTCCATTTTCAAAATCGGCACGCGGAAGCTCAACGGTCGGCATGGATGTCTTGTCCCCTTCACCACTGAACGCAGCCTTCGCACCTGACAGGGCTTTGTCGGCCTCATCCTTTCCATGGATAACAAGAGTCACCTCGTATGCAAGTCTTTCCTTTGCGGCATTTATGTCGCCCGCGCAGATTGATTCAATCTCATCAATCTCCAGGAAAGTAAACAGAAGGAAGAATTTTTTGACATCGGCATCCGGAACATTGCGCCAATACTGGAAGAAATCAAAAACGCTCGTCAGGTTCTTGTCCAAGAAGATTGCTCCCTTCTCTGACTTGCCCATCTTTTTTCCGTCAGCGCGCATAATCAATGGGAACGTGAGACCGTAGACCTCGAGCTGCTTGTTAAGCTCGGTTGTTCCACCCATCTTGCGGCGAATCAAATCAACTCCCGCGGTAATGTTGCCCCACTGGTCCGCGCCACCAATCTGGAGGTCCATGTTGTATTTCTGGTGGAGCATGTAAAAGTCGAACGCCTGCAAAAGCTGGTAGTTGAACTCGATAAACGAAAGCCCCCTCTCCAGACGCAGCCTGTATTCCTCATAAGTGAGCATCTTGTTCACGCTGAAACACGAACCGATGTCACGCAAAAAATCAATATAGTTCAGATTCTCAAGCCAGTCCTTGTTGTTGACGGCAAGAGCATGTTCTCCATCGAAACCAAGAAAACTGTCCAGCTGTTTTTTTATGCTCTCAACATTCGCGTCAATCTGGGAATAGTCAAGCAGCTTGCGCATCTCGGTCTTTCCACTTGGGTCCCCGATTCGTCCAGTTCCACCACCAATCAGGGCCACACCCCTGTGACCAAATTTCAGAAGATGGCGGAAAGCAAAAAACGGAACCATGTGTCCAATATGAAGGCTTGGACCGGTTGGATCACAGCCGACATAAAAAGTGATTGGCCCCTTGTCCATGCGGTCAGAAAGTGCTTCCAAATCAGTGCACTGGTTGAAAAATCCACGCGCCTGAAGAGTTTCTATTGCCTTGTTCATAAAAAAACCTCCATTTATAGAGCAAAAATTTATCATGGCAAAAACATTGTGTCAAGGCGGGGCATGTGAACAAATGGCAACCTCAACATTTTTAAGGAAGTCTCCGATATTATAAAGTAACCGTTGATTTGTACGGGGAAGGTGGGAAAAATGACCAGCAGTAGAAAAGGAATAGTGGCGGCGTTCTGCGCTGTCTTTGCTTTGTGTGGTGGACTCTGTTTTGCAAAGGACGGAGAGTATTATCTTGAGGTGGATGAATATCTTGGGCAGCCAGTCGAATCTGTGGAGGCAATGCTTGGGACTCCATCCGAGGATGACGTGGACACAATCTACGCGGACTACAAAAGCACTTCAGCACTTGACCCGGAGTACAGCATGTATTTTCCGAGCGAAGAATTAAAAGACGGTGTGAAAGTCAGAATCGTTGTATGGGAATCAGCGGAAATCTGCTCAATCGTGTGGGCAAGGCAGGATTTTGACAACTACGGTGACTGGATTGTTTTCACATCTGTTGCACATGACGACAACATAAAGTTTCAATAAGACAGACTTATGACTTACGATATTTTTAGAGCGGGATGCGCCTCACCGGAAATTAGGGTGGCCGACTGCAATTTCAACTCGGAACAGATAATCAACACAATCAAGGAGGCGGACAAAAAGAATATCCGTCTTCTGGTTTTCCCGGAGCTGTGCATCACTGGCTACACATGTTCGGACCTTTTTTTGCAGCAGACACTAAGAAAAGCCGCAAAGAATGCAGCCGAACGGATTGCGGAATGTACAAAGGACACAAAGGTTCTTTCCGCAGTTGGACTTCCATTTGAATTTTCTGGCTCCCTCTACAACTGCGCCGCATACATTTTCAAGGGGCAGATTGTCGCGCTCATTCCAAAATCCTTCATACCGAACTACAGCGAATTCTACGAAAGAAGATGGTTTTCGCCAGCATCACCAAAACTGCCGCAGACTGTGTTCTTTTCCGAAAATTTTCCGGAGCTGCCATTTGGAACGGACATAATGATTCAGGACGAATCCTGCCCGATGATTTCAATTGCCACGGAGATTTGCGAGGACCTTTGGGTTCCACTTCCACCTTCAAGCGAAAGCGCAATGTCGGGGGCCACAATAATTGCAAACCTCAGTGCAAGCAACGAGGTTGTCGGAAAGGCGGACTACAGAAGAATGTTGGTTGCATCACATTCCGCAAAGACAGTCACAGCCTACATCTATGCGAACGCCGGACATGACGAAAGCACGACCGACATGGTATTTTCCGGACACAATCTTATTGCTCTGAACGGAACAATAAAGGCAGAATCAAAACTTTTTGACGACTGCGGAAAACTTTTGTTCTGCGACCTTGACCTTGGAAGAATCACACAGGACAGGGCCAGGACCACCTCGTTCAAAACCTGCGCGGAAAAATGGCTTCCCGACCCCTACGACTCTTACCGAAAAATCATGGTCAAATTTGATGACAACACATTTGCGGGAAAGAAAAACACTGGCGGACGGATTGGTTTCAGTGCGGATGACGCGGACAAAAATACAGAAGATGAAAACAAAATTCTGGACTACATGGCCCCCCATCCATTTGTCCCTGAAGGAAAAAAGGAGCGCGAAGAAAGATGCCATGCCGTAATTGAAATGCAGGCGGAAGGTCTTGGAAAACGTCTAAGGCACATCAACGCGCACGGGGCGGTCATTGGTCTGAGCGGTGGACTGGATTCAACTCTCGCACTTCTTGTCACAGCCGAGGCATTTGACAAATGTGGAATCGGAAGGGAAAACATTTCCGCAATCACGATGCCATGCTTTGGCACTACGGACAGAACTTACACAAACGCATGTACACTTGCAAAAAAAATTGGGGCCACGCTGATTGAGATTGACATAAAAAAAGCTGTGACCCAGCATTTTGCCGACATAGGACAGGATCCTGACAAACATGATGTCACCTACGAAAATTCACAGGCACGTGAAAGGACCCAGATTCTTATGGACTTCGCAAACAAGACGGGCGGAATCGTAATTGGAACAGGGGACCTAAGCGAGCTTGCTCTTGGATGGTGCACATACAACGGCGACCAGATGAGCATGTATGGAGTCAACAGTTCCATTCCAAAAACTCTTGTGCGCTATCTTGTGCAATGGTTTGCGGACAAGGCTGAGTCGGAAGAAAAAAAGGAACTTGGAGATGTGCTTGTTGATATACTCTCCACCCCGGTAAGTCCTGAGCTCATTCCTCCGGAAGGAAAAAACATTAGCCAGAAGACGGAGGAACTTGTCGGTCCCTACGAGCTTCATGATTTTTTCCTCTACTATGTTCTTCGCTGGGGATTCAGTCCAAGAAAAATTTTCTTTTTTGCGCGCCAGGTCTTTGCAGGAAAAAAAGCAGACGGATGCGAGTACGAATACACGGACGAAATAATCTTCAAGTGGCTCAAGACTTTTTACAGAAGATTTTTCACACAGCAGTTCAAGCGAAGCTGTATGCCGGATGGTGCAAAAGTCGGTACAGTCAGTCTTTCACCACGCGGTGACTGGAGAATGCCAAGCGATGCCTCAAGTGCGGTTTGGATGAAGGAACTTGACGACATGGAAAAGGAGCTCTGATGCTATCCTACCAGCATGAATACCACGCGGGAAACCACGCCGACATACTGAAGCACATCTGCCTCTGCTCAATACTTGGGTCCCTTTCAAAAAAGGAAAAGCCATTCACTTTGATTGACACCCATTCAGGTGCGGGCAGATTTTTTCTTGACGATGAAAGATTGTTAAAAACCGGAGAAGCTTTGAACGGAATAAAAAAATTTGTCCAAGAAGTTTCAACGATAAAAAACATTCCACAGGCAATTCGGGACTATCTTGAAATTGAAAATCCGTATCTTGAAAAAGGTCTTTACGCCGGAAGTCCAGAAATTGAAAGACAGTTTTTAAGGAAGGGCGACATCTGCCATTTAAGTGAAATGCACCCGGAGGCACTTAAGTCGCTTGAAGAAAATGTGGCAAAAAATCTAATCACAAATGGCGGAGAAAAAAAGTGCGGCGGAAAATGCGTCGTCCATGCTGAGGACAGCTACAAAAGTCTTGGCGGTCTTGTTCCCCCGCTTGTAAAAAGAGGACTGATTCTCTGCGACCCAAGCTATGAGGACAGGTCGGACTACAGGCAGGTTACGGACTCACTAAAAAATGCCCACAAAAAATGGAACACAGCAATCATCGCGCTCTGGTACCCAATTCTTCCGCGCAAAAAAAATGAGACATCCCAGATGCTCTGCGAGCTTGAGGATTTTGCAAAGCTTGGTCAGAATCCATGCGAAACAAAAAAATTTGAACTGGAGATTTACGGGATGGATGAAATTCCAAAAGAGATGCTGGAGGATTCCGCCCCACACATGACAGGAAGCGGCATGTTTATAATAAATCCACCATGGCAGCTCGAAGAAAAAATGACGGAAGCCCTGACGATTTTGAAAAGCATTTTCCACAAAAAAAATCTTTCATAAAAAAAACACCGGGCCTTGCAAAAACAAAGTCCGGCATCCAAATCAACACAAATTACATTCCGCTCGAATCAAGAGGCGACAAAAAATTTTATTTCACCGCCATCCGCTTTTGCAGAAATCACGCTGCCATCAAGAACATCCCCCGAGAGAAGGAATTTTGACAGAGGGTTCTCCACATAATTCTGGATTGCCCTTTTAACTGGACGCGCACCAAACGTTGGGTTGTAGCCAGCCTCCGAAAGAAAATCCAGAACCGAAGAATCAAAGTTAAGCGTAATCCTTCTGTCCGAAAGTCTTGACGAAACACGTGCAAGCTGCAATGAAACGATGGACTTTATGCTGTCCCTGTCCAAAGCGCCAAAGTTCACAATCTCGTCAATGCGGTTCAAAAACTCCGGGCGGAACAGCCGGGAGAGGGCTTTGCGGGCGGCCTGTTCCTCCTGCGCTTCCTGTGCCGTGGCAAAGCCCAGGGGACGGCGGGCCTTGGCCAGCTCCTCTCCGCCGGCATTGG
>CACZPR010000046.1 GCA_902783155.1 uncultured Spirochaetaceae bacterium | reverse complement strand
TTCGTTAATCAGTGCCTTGTTGCGGGCTTTGTTGAAATCTTCATCTGTCTGAGAGGATATTAATGACTGAGCCAATGGTTTCTCCTTTTTTTCCCGTGAAATTGGGCTGGTAATCAATTACAAGATGGCTGTAGCAGTTTATTACCATAGTCTCCTTGCTTTGTGTTGCCCGGACAGCCTGCAGATCGTACAGGTGTATGTGCCCATGAATCAGCATGGCGGGCTTGAAATGCTCGATGAACCAGTTAAAACATTCAAATCCCCTGTGGCAGGGATCCTCACGGTCGTGTATGTGCCGGGGAGAGGCGTGCGTCAAAAAAATGTCGCAACATCTTCCGTAGCGGATTTTGTTCCATATCATTTTTGGGGCAAGCCTCAGCAGCTGCCACTTCATCTGTGATTCGGTGAATTGGTCCTCGCCCTGGTTGTAGCGCATCGAACCTGAGACTCCCGCAATCAAAAGCGGTGTCTTTTTCCCGTCGGGCAGGGTGAACGAAAGGTTTTTGTACGCAATCGACCTGTTGCTTATGTAGTCGCCCCCGTGTGCCTTTTCCATTGCCTGCATCGCCGTTACGTTTGACGACTGCGGAATTCTTGTGGATTTTTTGCTGTACATGTAAAAATCTTTCAGGTCATGGTTCCCGAAAACAAAGAACATGGGCTTGTTGAGCGCGGTGACAATGAAATCCTGGTATTCCATGGAGAGGTCCCCGGCACAGATTATGGCATCTATGTCGCTGTACCGCTCCTTGACCGATGTTGAATAAATCAGCGGGTCCACAATGTCCGAGACGCAGAGGAATTTCATTTACAGTGCTGCCTTGGAAAGAATTGTCTCCAGATGCTCCCTGTCAATTAAAATGACCGGGCGTGTTTCCGCGTACTGCAGCGCAAGATTTGTGAAGCCTGAGGATGAGAATACAATCGCCTTGTAGTACGAGAGTTCCTTGAGCTTGTCGGTAATCTTTCTGATTGCGTTGTCCTTGACAGGCTCCGCGTCCCTGTGGAAATCAACAAGGAACATGAGCGGACGTGCGTTTCTCCATTCGCCTTTTTTATTTTCAACGCATACCATCGAACACCCGAACGGTGTCTCGTCTACGCTCTGTGCGTCAAGCTGGTATGCCTTTGCGACTGTACTTTTGCATAGGTCCACAAAATCAGGAACGCCGGCGGTAAGGTATTCCTTCATGCTGTCGTTTGACTGTAGGTCGCGGTACTCCTGCAGCTTTTGGGCCACGTCCCGGAAATGTGCGTTCTTCTGCTTGATTTTTTCCCACTGCTCGATTGCCATTTCGATGTTGTGGGTCTTTTCGTAACAGGACGCAAGAAAATATCTGGCGTAGAGAATGTCGTTCGCCTTCGGGTCCTTGGAGCATTGGATTGCGCTTATGAATTCCTGGATTGCGCTCTCGTAGTTCTCGGCCTTCATAAAACAGTTTCCGCGTTCAATAAGTGCCTTCTGCCTGTATTCCGGCGCGCGCTGGGACTTTTCAAAAGATTTGAGGGCGGCTCCGTAGTTTCCGGTCTCCATCAGTAGTTTGCCCTGGTAGTAGTAGTTTGACCAACATTCCGGCTCCAGCCTAAGTGCCTGGTCGATTTCTGCCTGTGCGGACACGTATTGCTTGTTCTTCAAAAAAATGTAGCCCAAGGCGGAGTGTGCCTTAGAGTGCTTCTTGTTCACACCGATGGTCTTCTGGTACATTCCGACCGCCATGCTTGTGTCGCCACTTGCCTCGTATATTTTTCCGGCGTTGTAGAAATTTTCGGCGTTCTGTGGTTCCAGCTTTGTGAGGAGGAGGTATTCCCTGAGGGCCGCTTCCTCTTCGCCATATTTATGGTAAAGTTTTGTGAGGTGCTTTCTCAAATCGATTTCGGGGATGGATCCGTCAAGTACTGCGTTGTCGTTCACGGCCTTGAACTCTATGTATGCCTGCTCCTGTTTTCCGCTTGCCAGATATGTTGCGCCAAGCCAGTAGTGGGCCTCGTAGTCCCTGGAGTTTTTTGCCAGGATTGCCTTTGCAAGTTTTTCAGCGGCCTGGTATTTTCCGTCCTTTATCAGTTTTTTTATGCTTCCAATCTTTTTGGGCGCAAGTATGTTGCGTATAAGCATGACAGCGACGAAAACTATTATTGCGACAAGCACTAGGCTTATAATCAGAATGACTGGATTCATATATCCAAATACCCCTTTCTCATAGTCTTGTTTGAGGGCGGACAAATCCACCCGGACAATTTTTTTGTTTCGGATGCCAGAAAACCGAAATTTTGGGGACTTACCGCAGAATATCAGCCACGGAAAGTTACCTTGGCACTACATTATTGTTTTTCAATTCGGAATATTTATGTTGCTTGCAATCTGCGAGTTGCAACTATTGAAAGATTAACTGTTTTATGCGAATATGTCAAATGGTAATGCAGGAGGTTGTATTGATGAAGACAAATATCCTTAAAAAAATCCTTCCAGCTGTTTTCCTGGTGCTGTTTTCGGGGATGTCTGCATTCGCGCAAAACTCAAATTTCACCAAAGGGGAAGAGTATTTTAGAAAAAACGAGCCGGCAAAGGCTATTCCGTTTCTGGAGACCTCAATAACAGAGGGCGGGAATCCGAGGGCGTACATATATCTGGCCCTTTCCTACTACCAGTTGGAGCGGTATTCCGAGGCTCTGGAGGTCTGCAACAAGGGAATGCTTGCGACGGGGACCAACAAGAAGATAATCGCCTACAACGCCGGAAACATAGCGTTCAAGATGGAAAACTATGGTGCCGCTGAAAAGTGGTACACAATGGCAATATCGGCGGACACGACCTATTCCCCGGCCATACTCAACAGGGCGCAGGCTCTTTTGAAGCAGGGCAGGTACAAGGAAAGCCGTGAGGACTATATACGCTATCAGGAGCTCAGGCCCGACAACTCGCAGTACGACGAAATCCAGGTGATAATTGGACTTCTTGATGAGGAGGTCCAGAAGATTGCCCAGGAGGAAGAAAAAATAAGGGTCGAGGAAGCCAGAATCCAGGCCGAGAACGCAAGGATTGAGGCTGAGAATGCCCGTGTGGCTGCGGAAAAGGCTGCAATCGAGGAAGCTGCACGTGTTGAGGCAGAAAGAGCCGCCGAGGAAGCCAGAATCCAGGCCGCAAGAGCGGAAGCCGAAGCAAGGGCCGCAGCGGAAAAAGCCGCGGAAGCTGAAAGACAGGCCGCCGCCGAGGCAGAAAGAAAACGCAGATTACTAGAAGACGTTGCTGCTTCACTGCAGGACGCAGAAACAAAAAATATGTCAGCAGGTGCTGAAGGAACGGTAGACTATGGCTACGAATCAGAGCTCGAATAAGGAAAACGGTACGGCAAAGACCGGAACAAAGAAAACCACGACAAGATCGACAACGGGAACCGCCCGGTCAACTCCGGGGACACGTTCTGCAACTGGGGCACGCTCCTCCACTGCGGAAAAGACCGCCGCATCCAGAACCGCAAAACCGGCTGGAACAACAAAGACGGCATCTTCTTCGGCAGGGACTGGAAGAAAAACGTCCTCAACCGCAAGAACAAGCGTGGGACCGGGAACAAAAGCTCCATCCAGGACCGTATCGACTGCAAAGACCGTAGGAACCGCAAAAACCGCTTCTGCCAAAACAGGCACAAGGGCGGCCTCAAAAACTGCGTCCACGGAAAAAACTGTGGCTGCCGCCGCTACAGCCGCATCTGCATCAACGGCATCTGCATCAACAACATCGGACCTTTTTTCAAGCACACCGTACTCCTCTGTCGGAACATCGACCGGTTCTTCGTCCGTAAAATCCACGGGGGCAAAGAAATCAACGTTCAATGACGATGTTGCGGACTATCTCGGTGTCTCTGGAAAATCTGACTACTCAGGCGCAAAGTCTTCCGATGTCTCGGCGGAAAGCACCGATTCTCCTTACAGCTCTGGCTATTCGTCAGGCTCCAGATTCTCGGGCGAAAGTGAACAATCGTCCCTGTCATCCTCATCTGGATATTCGGGTGGAGACAAAGAGCCTCCATCATCTTTTGGCGGTGACGATGGTGAATATGGAAACGGCGGGGATTCCGATGACAGAAAGGAAAAAAAGTCGAAGGCCATGCCTGCCATTCTGATTACAACCGGTGTCGTCCTTATGGCTGGAATTGGAACTACGATTGCGGTCAACAGCGGAAAGAACGAAAAAAATGCCGCTGTCCTTGATGCAATACGCGAGGAATCAGCCGCTAACCGTGAGAACACAATCACCCTTGCCAACCAGTATATCAGCAACGGCGACTACGACCAGGCAATGCAGGTTCTGAACTCATATCTTGCGGAAAACCCTGGCGACGAGGAGGCTAGAAGTCTTCTGGAAAAAGCCCAGATTGCGAAACTTGGTTCCGACGGTTCCGAACTCAGCCCCGAAGAGATTCTTGCAAACTACAATTCCATGATTGCGTCAGGCGATTATGACAGGGCTGCGAACTATATCAGCCAGAAGTCCGACGGGGACCTTGCGGCTCAGGGAATCAACAGGAACGACCTTCTGCAGAAGGCAATGATTCTTTCCGATGGACGCGACCTTTTGAACAAGGGAGAATACGACAAGGCCGGAAATCTGCTTGAAAACTATCTGGCCGTATATCCGCGTGATTCCGAAGTTGAAAACATGCTGGCACAGGTCAGACGGCTTGAGACTCTTTCAAACCAGGGACTTGACGGAGCTGTTGATTTGGCCAAGAACGACCTTGACGCGCCATCTGCTGATGTTGGAAGGGTATCCGATGGTGGAGACCTTGCGTCGCTTATTACAAATGGCACCGAAAATACATCCGGCAGAAATGTTTATACAATAGTAGGTACAGAGGATTACAGTCCATCTGGAACTACAGCTGCGAACAATACTGCATCGACATCAAATCCATTGTCAGGCCAGGACGGCACATCGGGACGCGGTACAAATCCATCCGTGACTGTCCTTAACTCTGGAGACAGGCTTGCATCCAACACGGGAAGCACATCATCAACAGGTGGAAGAAATGCAGACAGTGGAACAGTGACACCAGCTTCTTCGACAGGCACTGGATTCGGTGGACTGAACTCGACAAACGGAGGCTCCTCTTCTTCAACAAGGGATAGCGCACCAACAGGCGGAACATCATCAACAGGAAGAAGCTCCACCGGAAGCACAACACCATCGACAGCGGGTGGAACTACATCAGGAAGGACGACATCGACAGAAAGCACAACCCCATCGACATCAGGTGGAACTGCATCAGGAAGGACGACATCCACCGGAAGCACAACACCATCAACGACAGGTGGAACTGCATCTGGAAGGACGACATCGACAGGAAGCACAACTCCGGCATCATCAAGAAGCAACTCCGACATTGGCGGAACAGGTTCACTTTCTGGACTTCTCGCATCTGCCGCAGGAAACACGTCCGGCTCTGGAACTGTTGGAAGCGACGGAACAAAGACATCACCGGAGGTCCTGCTTAGAAAATATGGAACAAGGGCAATCTCAAGGGGAGAGGCGCTTGATGTCGGTAGGAACTTTATCGACGACGGAAAGTATGACGAGTGCGTCAACCTGATGAACGAGCTTCTGACTCTCAACTCAAAGGACCCGGAGGCCCGGAGACTTTTGGAGGAGGCACGCGCTCTTAAGAAAAAGTACGGTGGAAACGGTGGAGCGAGAACCACAGACCAGAATCTTGACCTTGCAAAAAGATGGATTGACAGTGGAAACTACGACGACGCAATCACCCTGCTCAACAGCATACTCAACAAGGACCCGGACAATGCCCGCGCAAAGGAACTTCTGGACCGCGCAATGGAGCTGAAGGGTGGAAAAAATCCTGAGAAGACCGCTGTCGAACGTGCGGACAAACTTTCCCAGGCCATGAAGCTGATTAACGAAGGAAAATATGACGAGGCCCAGGCGATTTTGAACCAGCTCCTTGCCGACAATCCGAACGACACCCAGGCAAAGAATCTTCTCAACCAGCTTGACCAGAAGAAGGCACAGAGGGATGCTGACAATGCCGAAAAGATTTCGGACGCAAGAAAAGCCATGAACAGTGGAGACTACGATAGCGCCATCGATATTCTCAACGAGATTCTCAAAAACGACCCGAACAATGCCGAGGCAAAGAATCTTCTCGCACAGGTAAAGTCCCGCCAGGCACAGGCAGAAAAAGATAAAAAGGACGCTATGGACAAGGCCCGCTCTGATTTGGCCAACGGAAATCCTGATGATGCGGTGAAGGCTCTTGAAAAGTATCTTGCCGAGCATCCGGACGACAAGGAAGCCCAGAAACTTTTGGAGCAGGCAAAGAAGGCCCAGTCGCAGGCAGAAAAGGAGCGCGCGGACAAGGCTGACAAAATAAACCAGGCACGTGAGGCTCTGAAAAATGGAGATTACGAAAAGGCAGCCGCTCTTTTGAACGAGATTCTCAAGGACGACCCGAACAACGCGGAGGCAAAGAACCTTCTGGCCCAGACCAAGGCAGCGCAGTCACAGGCGGAAAAGGACCGTGCGGATAAACTTGCGGAAGCCAGACGCTTGATTGAGAATGGCGAATACGACAAGGCCCAGAAGATTTTGGATGAGCTTTTGAAGGACAATCCAAACGATTCCGAAGCCAAGAAACTTTCGTCCGAGGCAAAGACAAAGAAGACCGCCGACGAAAAGAACAGGAGCGACAAAATCTCACAGGCAAAGAAGGACATCGACAGCGGAAACTACGACAAGGCCATCGCCCAGCTGAACCAGATTCTCAAGGACGACCCGAACAACGCCGAGGCAAAGAAACTTCTGGAGGAGGCACAGGCAAAGAAAGCCGCGGCTGAAAAAGCAGCGACCGACGCAAAGATTGCCCAGGCCAAAAAGGATATTGGAAACGGTGACTACGAAAAGGCCATCGCGAACCTCAACCAGATTTTGAAGGACGACCCGAACAACGCCGAGGCAAAGAAACTTCTGGAAGAGGCAAAGGCAAAGAAAGCGGAAGCCGACAGAGCCGCAAAACTTGCCCAGACAAAGAAGGACATCGACAGCGGAAACTACGACAAGGCCATCGCCCAGCTGAACCAGATTCTCAAGGACGACCCGAACAATGCCGAGGCAAAGAAACTTCTGGAGGAGGCCCAGGCAAAGAAAAAGGCCGCCGAGGAAGCCCAAAACAAGGCCAAGGAGCGCACCGACAATCTGGCAAAGGCACGTTCACTGATTAACAGTGGCGACTATGACGGAGCGATTGCGATTCTGGAGGAGCTTCTCAAGGACAACCCGAACGACACCCAGGCCAAGAATCTTCTTTCACAGGCGCAGACAAAGAAGGCTGCCGCTGACAAAGACAGGGCAAACAAACTTGCCAAGGCCCGGACCGATATTGACAATGGAAACTATGACTCCGCAATTTCCGCAATGAACGGACTGCTCAAAAACAATCCGAACGATGCGGACGCGAAGAAACTTTTGGATGAGGCCACAGCCAAAAAGAATGCCGCCGCAAAGGACAGGCAGGACAAACTTGCTGAGGCCCAGAGACTCATTGACGCTGGAGACTACGAGGGTGCGGCAAAGATTCTTGACGGACTTCTTGGAACAAATAGCGGAGACAGCGATGCCAAGAACCTTTTGAACAAGGCCAACAAGGAGAAGGCGGCGGCAGAAAAAGCGGCAGCCGAGGAAGCAAAGAAAGCGGACCTCCAGGCCGTAAAGCAGAAGGTCGAAAGCGAAATAGCCCAGGGCAAGGCGGCAATATCAAAGGGCAATGCAAACGATGCTCTTACCCATTTTGCCAACGCAAGGGAGCTTCTGGATTCAACCGACAGTCCTTATGCGGCGGAAAAACTTGGAGACATGGCCAAGTCGCTCTATGATGCCGCACAGAACGCAGCGGACGCAACAACCAAGGCGGCACTGAACAATGCGGCGGCACAGTACGCATCGGAGGCTGTGGCAAAGAATTCAAACAACCCGGCGGCCCACTATGTTCTTGGTATGCGCGCTCTTGACGCAAAGAACTACCAGAAGGCGGAGGAAGAACTGACCCTTGCCACAAAACAGGACCCGACAAACGGAGTCTACTGGTATCAGCTTGGACGTGTGCAGGCCATGCAGCAGAAATTTGGTCCTGCGGCGACATCTTTCCAGAACGCAATCAAGTATGAGCCGACACTTGCCTCAGCCTACTACAATCTTGGTTACGTGCAGGACAAGAGCGGAAACCAGACAGCGGCACTTGAGTCTTACAAAAACGCCTACAGGGTTGACCCGAAGTATGAAAAGGCATACATAGCGGCTGCCCGTCTCATGGCAAACAAAGCGGACTATAGCGGTGCGGCACAGGCATTCTCCAGCGCGGTGAAAATCAATCCATCGAACGCACAGACATACCAGGAGCTTGGTTCCGCATACGCCAACATGGGTGACTACAAATCCGCCGAGACCAATTTCAGAAAGGCCCTTGCATATATGGACCCATCAAAACCTGATGCGGCGACATACTACAACCTTTCATCCGTTCTTGCGGAGCTTGGAAAGTATTCCGAGGGTGTCAACTATGCGGCTCTCGCGTACAACAACAGAAGCACCGCATCAAAGGCTCTCCAGGTCAGCATAATCTACAACTATGGACTCCTCAGCGAAAAGACCGGCGAGACAAGCCGTGCAAGCTCTCTCTACTCCGATGCCCTTGCCCTTGACCCAACGCACCTTAAGTCAAAAATCAACCTTGGCGCGCTCTATGTCAAGACAGGAGACGTTGATACAGGAATTGCCCTGCTCAACTCTGCGAACACCCAGTCGCCGAACAATTTTGAAATCAACAACAACCTTGGAAACGCATACACGACCAAGCGTGACTACACCAAGGCAATCACACACTACCAGGCCGCACTCAAGATTGACCCGACCGACAATGTTGTGCGTGAAAATCTTGCCAAGGCCTATGGTTCTGCCGGACAGTATTCCAACGCAAAGATGACCTACGAGGATGTCATTGCGACCGACCCGGAAAACTGGAGCGCGTACCTTGAATGTGCGAAGGTCGATGTCTCGCTTGGAAATACGCAGGACGCAATCGAAAAACTTGAGTACCTGCAGCAGAAAAATCCATCGTACTCAAGGATTGAGGTCTCGACACTGCTCTCCACATTGAGATAGCGGACGGACCAAATCAATAAGGCGGGAAATTTTTTGTTTCCCGTCTTTTTTTTATTTCTGATTTCTGAAAACCTGTGCTATAATAGTTGATTATGATAACAGCACTCGTAAATTTTATCAGGGCGTTAAGCTCGAACACATCCCCCGCGTCGATTGGACACGCTTTTGCATGGGGAGTCATTTTTGGTTTGATGCCAAAAAACAATGCCCTTTGGTACATACTTTTTGTTCTGATTTTTTTCATGCGGATTCAGAGGGGAGTCCTTTCGCTTACGACCATAATTGTCTCGTTCCTGGCTCCACTTGCAGACCCCATGCTTGACAATGTTGGCTGCTGGATTCTCACACAGGATTTTATGCAGGCCCCGATGATAAAGATTATGAACATTCCGTTCGTCGCATTCACAAGGCTTGACAACTCAATCGTGATTGGTTCTCTCGCGGTTGGACTTATGGCCTATATCCCGGTATTCCTTTTGTCGCTGATTTTTACCCGCATCTGGAGAAAACATCTTGCGGCGAGGTTCAAGAATCTGAAAATAGTTAAGGCGATTGGAAAAATACCCCTGGTCAAAAAAATTGCCTCGGCAGCAGAGGAGGTGATGTGATTATGGAAGAAAATGAATTCACAAAAAAGAATCCAGAAGAAAAACAGATTCCTGTTGATTCAGAATCGGTAGCCGAAGAAAATACAGTTTCCGCAGATTCAGAAACGCTTGTCGATGAAAACACAAATCCTGTTGATTCAGAAACAATTGTCGATGAAAACACAATTCACGCTGATTCAGAAACTGTGGTCGAAGAAAATCCTGACACGCAGATTCAGGAGGACCTTCCCGAAGAAAATCCGTCAACGGAAAATCAGACCGACAAAAACGACACCATAGAAGAAATCACTGTTGAAGAAAACACCGCGACCATTGATGAGGAACTTATTGGAGAACCAATCGTTGTTGGCGGCGAAGAAGAAAAAGAAATTTCCCAGACTCCATCGCAGGAACCTGAGACCACCGACGACGGAAAGTTGATAATCAAGCGGAAGTATGACCTTTCCTCTCGTGAGGCAATAAGGGAAGCCACCAAAATCATGGAGGAGGAGCGCGAAAAGAAAGTCGTAAAGGACTGGCCGTACAAAAAACTTCCGTTCATCTTCAAGCGGGCATACACCCAGGGAAGCCTCAAACGCAGAATCCTCAAAAGAATCTACATACCCGAGGAGCGTAAGGAGGTCGAGCTTCTTTTCAAGAACGGAGACTACAACGAAAGGACAAAGAGATACTCAATCCCCAAGGACGCAATGTTTTCCAAAAAGGAAATCAAAAAATACAAGTCGCTTGCAAGGGAAATCAAAAACCAGAACAAGCTCCGCATCCGGCTGATTCCTCTTGCTGCTGTTGCGGCCTTGATTGTGCTTGCGGTCTCGTGGGTTATCGCGAACAAAAACAGGATAGTGCGTGACTTCATTGTTGCGACATTCCAGGGTGTGTTCCAGGCCAAGACTGACATTGACTATGTGAGCGTAAAGATTTTTGATGCCTCAATCACCATAGGCGGACTGAAGGTTGGAAACAGGCGTTCGGTGATGAAAAATCTTTTCGAGGTCAACAGGATTCAGTTTGATTTTGATTTGGTCCAGCTTTTGAAAAAACGTTTCGTATGTGAAAACCTTGAGGCCTCCGGGATTGCATGGAACACTGACAGAAAGACAAGCTGCGCCCTTTCGGACAATCCACCGACTGGGTCCGCTTTTTCACAGGAGCTGCAAAGAAGGTTGACCAACTCAATCAACGCGCTGAAAAATCAGGCCTACGATATTCTTGGTGGAAGCGACGTTGAAAGCATAATCGCAAATTTCTGGGGCAACATCAACACTCCCGAGGTGGTGCAGAAGACAATCGCCGATGTGAACGTGATGTATGAAAAATGGAAGGACAAGCCTGCATACTACGAGGCCGAGGTCAAAAAATTTACAGAGTCCGTGCAGAATCTACAGACCATAAATCTTGCGTCATTCAACATCAGAAATCCTGACGACATTGCCAAACTGACGGATGCGCTTGAAAAAATCAAAAAGGCAATCGAGACGGGGCAGGCACTTGCAAAAACAGTCCAGCAGGGTGTGATTGATATAAAGAACGATGCCGTTGCGGTGACGGACATGGCCACCAATGTGAAGAACGTTGTCAAAAGCGACTACGACTATATTGTCGAAAGGCTGACCACAATCACAGGAACCCTCGCCAATCTCCAGGGGCTTATGAACAGCGCGCTCAACACTATCGCCTACAACATGCTCGGTGAATGGTACCCCTATGTCATGGACGCCCTTGCCATGGCACAGTCAATGAAATCGGACAAGCCGAAGGAGGAAAAGAAAAAGGAATCCAGACGCGCGCCCGGAACTGATTTTTATTTTACGCCCGCATATCCAAGTATGCTCATAAAGAACGTGCTGATTTCCGGAACAGGTTTTTCATGCAACGTAAAGGAGATTACCAACAACCAGAACGTGAGAAACATCCCGACGACCGGAACCCTCGTCCTTGAGATAAACGGAATAAGGCACACGGGAAAAGTTACATACGACGCAAGAAAGACAAGCACCGCCCCAATGATTTCCGCAAGCTACACCGGAGAGGGGTACAGTGTCGATATTGATGGAACAGGGATTGCGACAAAGTGCGGTGTTCCTTCAATCAAGGGAAAGGCTGTTCTTTCTCTGAGCGGTTCCGGCGGTCCTAATGGATTTGCTGCGTCCGGCTCCATGGATATAAACAATGTCCAGATGACCAGCGACGGATTTGAAAACGAGATTGTCACAAAATATTATCTTGTCGGCCTCAACGCGGTCAACCGTCTTGCGTTTGGATTCAACATGGGCTACACAAAAGACTCTGGATTTTATTTTGGCCTGACCGGAAATTTTGCCGAGCAGTTCACGAACTCTTTGAAGAGCATTGTCATGCAGCTTGGAAAAGATGCCAAGGCTCTGGCGGTAAAAAAACTGAACGAGCTTCTCAACAGTTCCGAAAACGAAGTGCTTGTGAAGGTCAAGGAGTTCCTTGGTCTGGAGGGCGAGATTGATGTGCAGAACATAAAACTTGCGGACATCCAGAAAACTTTGCTCGCGAAAAAGACCGACATCGAGAACATGATTAACGGCAAGGTCCAGGCGGTGAAGGAGGAAGTTACTTCGGTGGTCAATGAAAAGGTCAACGAGGTAAAGGAGCAGGCGACCGCGGTTATAACTGAAAAAACAGAGGAAGTGAAAAAGACAGTCACCGATGCAATCACAAACACAATTGGCGGTGGACTTGGTGGACTCATGGGTGGAAAAAAATCCGACGATGAGGACGATGAGGGCGAAAAGGACAAAAAGAATTCAAATCCGCTTGGAGGACTTCTGAAGGGATTCGGATTCTAGAAATCAGACTTGGACCTTGAATCTGGATTTGGGACACATTTTTTTACAAGCGAAAAAAACAGCGGCCCATATCCGTTCGACGAGTCCGGAAGTATCTGGAGACCATGTTCCGTAGGCTCCGCCATCTGGAAAACTTTTTCCATGGTGGGGCTTTCATTTTCTTCGCGAGCCTGTATTTCCGCCACAATTTTTTTTGATTCCATTCCGGCCAGATTTTTTTTGAAAACATTTTCCATAAAATCCGTGGACTGGATTTCCGCGTCCGAAAATTTTTTTGCGAGCCTTGAAATTATTTCGTCGTTCTCTTTTGGCGAAAGCGCGCATGTGGCGTAAAGGAGAAATCCTCCTTCATCCAAAAGTCTCCATGCCGATGAGACCAAGGCCCACTGTTCCATTGCGAGCGACTTCAATCTTGCGGGCGACCATTGTGAAAGATATTTTTCGTCATTCAGGACATGTCTTTCGCTTGAGCATGGAGCGTCCAAAAGTATGCTTCCGTAGCGGGTGTCATCCCTTTGGCATAGTGTGGCACCATCGGAGCATGTCACTTTTATTCTATTTGAAATGTCTTGCGGAAGGGATGCGGACACAACTTTTGCGAGACGGTTTTTTCTTTCCGCCGACCGTTCGTTTGATTTTAATTCCGACCCGGGAGCAAGGTTTGCCGATACTACCAAAGTTTTTCCGCCGGGAGCCGCACAAAGGTCCAACACATTTTCGGAATCATCAAGCGGAAGACAGAGGGCTGTGCAGATGCTTGCGGGGTCCATGAAATATGTTTCGCATCCGGGGAAAGTGAGTGAGGCGTGTCGTGTTTCCGCGAGCAATGATTTTTTTAATGTGCCCCATCTGTCCGAAAAAAGTTCTCCGTAGTAAAGGTCGAATCCGCTGGCTCCACGGTATTTTTGTTTTTCTTGATTTGTGTTCCGCTTCATTTTCCGTCTTCCTGTTAAAAATGTTTTTTGTAAAAATCCTGTCCGTCGCTTTTGTTTTTGTAGAAGATTTCGAGCCGCTCTTCCCTTGTCCCGTGCTGCTCAATATTGCTTGCGGGGACCACCAAAAATGTTCCGTCCGTTTTTTTTACAAGATTCAGTATTCCGCACTCAATTTTGAACGAGATGACTTTTTTTTCTGCCTGGACAAGTTTGTCAGCAAAATCCAAATCCGTCTCGGCGCGCTCCAAAAGTGTCAGGGCAACCGAACTGAAATTTTTGTCGCTAAGCATTATCACGTGTACCCCGGCTTCAATCGCACTTACAGCGGCAATGTCTGCGGGAAATCCATTTTTTGAAAGCGCGCCCATGAAAATGTCGTCGCTAAGAATGAGACCGTCGTATGAAAGTTCTTCCCTTAGTTTTCCTGTCACCCATTCACGGCTAAGGCTTGCAGGTTTTTCCGGGTCCAATGCCTTTGTGCGCGCGTGTGACATTAGCACTGCGGATGGGGATGAGCCAAGCATAAAAAGAAAAGGCCCCATGATTTCCTTTTCAATTTCCTCTTCAGTCATGGAGATTTCCGGGAGACCTGTGTGTGGATCGGTGTTCGTGTTTCCTGGAAAATGTTTCAGAACCGTCCCGACTCCGTTTGTCTGATATGCGTGTACAGCCGCGACACTGTATGCAATCGACTGGACAATGTTTCCGAACGAGCGTGTGTCAAGAAAATCCCTGTTTGTTTCGTTCATGCTTTCGGCGACGGGCGCAAGGTTCATGTCGAATCCAAGTGCGCGCATCTGTTTTGCCTGGTATGAGTAAAGTGTGTGCGTTTCCGACGGACTCAGTTTTTCCGCAACCTTTTCGCATGAAGGGAGAGTGCTTGTAATCTTCCTGAGACGGGCGACATATCCACCTTCCTGGTCCACCGCAATGTATGGACGCGCGACATTGTTTTTTTCGCACCATTCGGCTACGGATGACATGAAGTCCATGACATTTTCGGCTGTGTCCGCTATGTTGTAACCAAAAAGAATTGCGCCGCCGGGAACAAGGGGAACTTTTTCGGAGCCTGTGAATGTGTCAATCAGTCTGGAATCTTCGCCTGGATAGTAGACCCTGTTTCCACCGATGTTCACTAAAAAAATCTGTGAGATGCGCTGCTCTGGCGGAAGTGAAAAAAGATATTCCGTTATCGCCCTGTCAATTTCAAGCTTTTCATCGGAATCATTTTTGGGAAGAGGATAAAAAGTTTTTGCAAAAGCGTTGGAGCCAAAAAAAATCAAAAAAAACAGAATAGAAAATCCCCGGCACATTCTCATGTTGGCATTATAAAAAATATGTGCGTTTTTTTCAATTGTGGAAACAAAAATACCATGTCCCGCGAATCAAAATGGGGCGGGGGAATTGAATGTCATTTTCTGATTTGTGTCGGGATGTGTGAACGTCAGCTTGGTCGCGTGGAGCATCAGTCTTTCGCCCGGCATACATTTTCCATAAAGTGTGTCACCGATTATCGGAACTGAAAATCCATGTGCGTCCGCTGCCGCAAGTCTAAGCTGGTGGGTGCGTCCTGTCTGCGGAAAAAATTTGACCCTCGTTACAAATCTGCGTCCACCGTCGGGGGCTGTGTAGGATTCAACATCCATTGTCCTCCATCGTGTCACCGCTTTTTTTCCATATACCTCATCCCAAATTTGGTGGGGCCGGTTGTCCAAATCTACACGGAAAAAAAGTTCCATCTCTCCCTCGTCCCTGATTCCAATTTTGGGCAGAACTCCGTCAACCAGTGCCTCGTATTCTTTTGATGTCTCCCCGTTCTGAAATTGCATACTCAGATTTCTGTGCGCGTCCTTTGTTAACGCCATGACCAAAATTCCGCTAGTCTCCATGTCAAGACGGTGGACGCAGGGCTGTTCGATGCAGTTCGGAAAAAGTTTTTTCAGCCTTGAACTTGCACAGTCTTTTTCGATTTTCCCTGGAATTGAAAGAAGTCCGCTCTCCTTGTTGATTACTACAATGGATTCGTCGCGGTACAGGATTTCAAGTCCCAGCATGTCCGGGAGAATTATCGAGCAGCGTGGGTCGCATGGTGGAACGCTCTCCAGATTTTTTTGCGCATCATTTTTGTTCGGGTCGTAGACTATTTCCGCCATGCTGATTGGTGAGAGACCGTTTTTCGCCGCAAAGTCCAAAAGTTTTGGCGCGCAGCACTCACCGACACCGGTGGGCGGAAGTGCAATTTTTTTTCGGTCGCATATTTCCCGGAGCGAAAATTTTTTTCCGGTAAGCGAGTGGAAATAGTACAGGGCATGGAATTTTTTTAGAGAGTCGGTTGTAAGCACTGTGCGTTTTTTTGAAAGCTCCGAGGCACGCATTTTTGAGTCCGCCCCTCCGTCTTTTTCCAGCGCGCATATTTTTTCTGTCAGGGCATGGATTTCACCATCGTTTTCTGAAAGCGCCATCCGTATTTGTTCGGAACTTACAATTGCCGGTGCGTAAAATATTCCGTCGACATTTTTTGTTGATTTTAAAAATCTGCTGTTTCCGGACACTGTTCTTATTGAGACCCTTTTTCCATCGGCATCGCGGCAGACCAGAGCACCAATCATCACTGCGGGATTTGTCCGCTCCAGACTGATTTGTCCTTCGTGTTCTATCGAGAGACTTCCCTCGTGGATTTCATCTAGCATCTGGGCGCAACATTCAAGCGCGTCTTTTTCTGGAAAGGGTGGAAACATGGAAAACAGTCTATTGGAGAGAAAAAATGTTGTCAATAAAGTGCTTCCAAATATTTTTTTTCAAATTCTGTTGACAATTTTTTAATATTAGGTGATAATCAAAATATCTAGCTGATAGTAATGCTATCACGATAATAGATTTGTTTTCTGGAGGCGCGCCAATGAGGTACAAGGATTCCGAGGTCAGCATAAAGACCATCCCCGAAAGAATTGAAGGATGCGGAACTTTTTATGAATGTTCATGCAGATATGTCGGTCCTGTTTCTGGGGATGGACTTTCACTGGCGGACACTGAAAACAAAATCATCGCGCAGTTTGGCATTGACAGTCTGCTTGAAAAATGCGCGGTCAGCTCCAAACATTTCGAGCGTTATCGGGAAAAGGATTTTTCATTCTACGGTGGCGGCTGGCAGTCATGGGGATTTGGCGGAGAGCTTGGTCCCGGGCAGAAACAGAAAAACTATTTTCCATTGATTCCACAGTGGAAAAAATATACAACGTTCCCAGGAAAGTGGCCGTCGGATGTTGGTGGAAAAAATCCAAAGTCTCCGTCAATCCTGAAGGGGCAGTTTTTAATCTACCTGAGATGGGAGAACACTTATCTGGTCCTCGCATCGACAGCGGCTTTTGGAAACGACGATGGAAATCCTCTTCCACCGGTCCAGTTCTATGTTGACAGAAAAAAAAGAACCGTGTCTGTCGGAATCTACGCGGACGGAAAAAGATGGAGCAGGATGGAGCTGATGGGCCGCCTTGTTGTTTTTTCCGCGAAAACATTTTTTGCCCTGCGCGACGGTGTTGGATTCATTTTTGCCGAGGGAAGGAGCGAGCGTCATGCCTGTCTTGAGTTCCTTGGTGGACACGATGGAATTGTGAAATGCGCCGGGTGGGAATCATGGTACAACCACTATGCCGACATCAACCAGAAACTTATCGCTGCGGATTTGGATTCCCTTGGCGGAAACGGAAACATAATCAACTCGATGTACAGCCAGAAAAATCTGCCGGTGGTTTTCCAGGTGGACGACGGATGGGAAAAATCTCTTGGTGACTGGGACGCCAACTTGGAGAGATTCCCCGATGGAATGACAGCCCTTGCCACGTCAATCTCGGATGCAGGATACATACCCGGACTCTGGATTGCGCCGCTGATTATTGATTTGAGAAGCGAGACTGCAAAAAAACATCCCGACTGGATTCTCCGTGCTGAAAATGGAAAACCAATCAACGCTGGAATGAATCCACTTTGGGGAGCGAAATTTGGTTCGGACCAGCCAAGCTATCCGTATTCATATTTCTGTCTTGATTTGAGCCGCGACGATGTTCTTGAGCATCTGGACAGTCTTATGGAAAAGGCCGTAAACGTCTGGGGCTTCCGCTATCTGAAACTGGACTTCCTTTTTGCGGGAATGATTGACGGAAAATTTGCAAACGGCGGTTCGGCTTATCTCTGGTACGACAGGGCGGTTAAAAAACTTACAAGACGTGTAATCAATTCATCTGGCGAGAGGGTGGCGTATCTTGGCTGCGGACTTCCGTTTGAAAGCTCCTTCATGTCTTTCCCTCTTTCAAGAATTGGACCGGACACAAAGGAGTGCTGGGACATAGACTGGCTCCGCAGAATCAACTACACGGCGCGCACTGGGGCAAAACCGAATCTGCAGAGCACACTTGGACATGCGTTCTGGGACCAGAAGATTTTTATCAACGACCCGGACGTGATTTTCCTTCGCTACACAAACATCAAGCTGGACGACGGCGAAAAAGAGTTGATTGCGATGGTCAACAAAATGTTCGCAAGCCAGATAATGGATTCCGACGACACTTCTGATTTTTCGGCGGACGACGCGGATTTTACGGAGCATGTCACAAATCTTTATTCACAAATCGAGGGCGAGGACTTTGGACTTCTGAACATAAGCCCGGATGTCTACAAGATTTTCTCACGCAGCGGTAATTTCTGTGGAATAATCAATCTGTCGGAAAAACCGCACACGCTCAGGAAGGTGGAGCTTGTTAACCAGGTGAACTACATAAGCGGCTCGCACCATGACGCGGATCTTGTGGAGCTGGTCCCGGTGGTTGACAACTGTGTGGTCGCTGGGGACCTGTACACTTCGCAGAAGCACACGATTTCCGTTTTCAAGATTGCGGAAGCCGGTGGAGCTGAGTGAGATTTTTTGAGTCCGGTTTGATTTGGATTTCATTTTGATTTTGAACTGATTTTGATAGGAGAAAATAAATGGTCAAGGACAACAAGATTTTTGGAAACGAGATTCCTGCTGGAATAATCAGAAAGGCATCAAAGACACAGAAAAAGTACATCAGAAAGTACGGGGACGACTCAAAGAAAACATACCATCTGGCGGCGGTTGACAACCCAGTTCTTACACCTGCCATGGGCGTAAAGGTTCTGACACTTTCCGACAGTCCGCTTGAGACCCTGCCGCCAAAACCGCTTGTGATTGGAAACATCAGAATGGGATTCGGCCACTACAGAATTTCCATGGCAATGGCATCCGCGGCAAGAAAAATGGGATACACTCCATTGTGGCTGGACCTGAACTCATTCCCGGAAACTCTCTGCACAAAAATCATCTCATCGCAGAACGAACTTTACTCAAAGGCATCCCGCATTTCGCAGAAGTCCAAGCTCTTCAACAGGATGGTCTGGGAGCCGCTCAACTACGAGGGATTCAGACAGATTACCTACAACTATGGCGACCAAAAAAATGCGGAGCTGATGGTTCCGCTGTTCAACGATTTACCAAAGGATGTTCCATATATCGCGACACATGTTTGGCCGTCACAGGCTGCAATCCATGCAGGTCTCACAAATGTTGTCAACGCAATTCCGGACAACTGGCCAATGGCTCTCCATCTTTCCGAGGGTGCGCTCCATACAGTGCAGACACCAAGCTCCTTCTGGGGATACAGGACGCTCCGTGGCTTCAACAAGGAAAAGGTCCTTAATCCGATGGGCGAAAAGGATTTGGTCTACATCGGTCATTATGTTGACGACGAGATGGTTTCCAACATAGAGTCCGACTGCGCAAAACGTGTGGACAGAATCAAAAACGGAAAGCCGGTCAGGTTCCTTCTTTCAATTGGTGGAGCCGGTGCCCAGGGTGACTATTTTGCTGGACTTATCAGGACTCTTGTTCCGCTGGTCAAAGAAAACAAGGCCACGCTCTATCTGAACATTGGAGACTATTTTTCAACATGGGACATGTTCAAATCGAAGATTCCGGAGCTTGAAAAACTTGCGGTCCTGCATTTTGACAATTGGGACGAGACAAAAAAGATTGCGGAGGAGGCTCTCGTGGATTCTTCCTGCGAAAAAAATGTGTCAAGGGGAATCCACGTGTTCTGCCACAAGGACATTTTTGCGGCGGTATACACGACAAATCTTCTGATTCGTGCATGCGATGTCCTTATGACAAAGCCCAGCGAGCTTGCGTTCTATCCAGTGCCAAAGCTGATGATTCAGCATGTCGGTGGACATGAGAAGTGGGGCGCAATCCGTGCGGCTGAGATTGGGGACGGTACACCGGAATGTCCAAACCTTGAGTACGCATGTTCCGTTATCCGTCAGATGGTTGCCCATCCAGATTTGCTGGAAAGCATGAACTCCGCAATAGTTTCGGCAAAGAAAGCTGGAATCTACAATGGAGCCTATCACGCGGTCGAGCTTGCCTCTGGTATGACCGGTCTGGATGGAAAGGGGTCCGCCTATGCCTATGCTGGCCGCTGAGAAACGAAAAAAGGAACAGGAGGAACAGAAGGCCCTGAGGATGAGGGAGATTGTTGAGTGCAGCTTCGGTCTTTTTGCGGAGCAGGGAATCGAGTCAATCACCATGAACGAGATTGCCCGCCAGGCCGAGATTGGGGTTGCGTCGCTCTACAGGTACTTCACCACAAAGGAGGAGCTGGTCATAGAGGCTGCCATCTACGCATGGAAAATGGAGGTGGAGATTTTCAACCGCGTGTTTTCGTTCGGCGAGTATGAAAGCATGGACGGCTACACCCAGCTGAGGTCCCTTCTGGAGATTTTTTCGGAGGCTCTGGTAACGCAGAATCCATTTTTCAGGTTCATCTATTATTTTGATGCCTACGCGAAAAAGGAGAAGCTGTCGCAGTCCAGCCTGAAAAAATATGAGAGCGAGATTTCCGATGTCAAGGACATTGTGGTGCGCTCAATAGAAAAGGGAAGGCGTGACGGTTCAATCACATTCGGCAAGGGAAAAAACACCGTGCTGATGGATTCGAATAACGACGAGTTGTATTTCACAATAATGCACTCGCTTTTCAGTCTGTGCCAGAAACTTTCGCTTTCGAGCGAGATGCTTGAGATGGACTTGGCCGTAAAACCGGACAAACAGATTTCGCTGCTGATTGAAATAATTCTTTCGGCTTTAAAATAGATTGACGCAATCTATTGCATTTGGAGGTGCAAAATGTTGGGACTTAAGGAAAAAACAACCTACGGACTTGGCGCTGTAGGAAAGGACATGGTTTACATGCTTTCGGCAAGCTATATCCTGTACTATTTTCAGGATATTCTTGGTGTCAGCGCGGCTGCCATGGGTGTGATTCTGCTTGTGGCAAGAATTTTTGATGCGTTCAACGACCCGATTATGGGCGTTATTGTGGCGAAGACGAAGACACGTTGGGGAAAATTCCGTCCGTGGCTTTTCATTGGTACGCTCACGAATGCGGTCATGCTGTTCCTTATGTTTGCTGCGCCTCCACGTCTTGATGCCGGTGGACTTGTTGCCTATGCGGCGGTCACGTATATAGTCTGGGGCGTTACATACACGATGATGGACATCCCTTACTGGTCAATGATTCCTGCGTTCACAAATGGTGGAAAGGAGCGCGAGGGTCTTACAACTCTTGCAAGGAGCTGCGCGGGAGTCGGTTCTGCATTCATATCAATCTTCACGATGATACTTGTCCCGATTTTGGGAAAACTTGGTGGAAAAGTTCCGGAGGATCTTGCTGGAAGGTATCCCGGAAACCAGTGGATAGAGCTTAACGGATTCAAATTCTTTGTTCTTGGAGTCGCTGTCCTCTTTGTTGTGTTCACCGTAATAATGTGCTTCACAATCAAGGAAAAGTCGTCCGTTGACATGAAGACCGCAAAAATCAGCGAGATGTTCAAGGCGCTTGTCCGCAACGACCAGGCAATGTGTGTCGTAATCACGATTGTTGTAATCAATGTGGCCCTCTACATCACCTCCACGCTTGTGATTTATTTCTTCAAGTACGATCTTGGTGGAACCGAATGGAACCAGGGATATTCGCTCTTCAACATGGTTGGCGGCGGTGCGCAGATTCTTTCGATGATGCTCCTTTATCCGCTTTTGAGAAACGTGCTCAAGCTCAACAACATAAAGATTTTCTATGTCAGCGTTTCCATGAGTGTGATTGGATATGTCGCTCTTCTTATCATGGCAAGCATAGGTGTAAACTCGGTTGTGCCGTTCTTGATTCCCGGAGTGCTTGTAATGGCCAGCGCGGGTGTGAACAATGTCATAATCACTGTATTCCTTGCGAACACTGTTGACTATGGCGACCTCAAGAACCACCGCCGCGACGAGAGTGTTATTTTCAGTATGCAGACTTTTGTTGTAAAACTTGCATCTGGAATCTCAGCGTTCGTTGCTTCAATAGCACTTTCAGTACTCCATCTGAACAATATCGGTGAGGGTGTGGCAAGCGATGCCGCAATCGATTTCTCACTTGCAGTTCCCGCCAGCTCCAAGATTGGGCTCCGCATGGTGATGACAGTCATCCCGATTATCGTCCTCCTGATTGGCGTGATTATCTTCAAGAGCAAGTTCATACTGACGGACAAAAAGGTTGAGGAGATTTCCGCCGAGCTTAAAAAGAGAAACGAAAGCGAAGCGTCCGAGTAGTTCCAATCCATAAATAATAAAACCACCGTAGGGAAAACAAAGTCCTTGCGGTGGTTTTTTGTTTTTTTATGGGAGCTTTTGCGTTAATCCTTCGCAGTTACAAATACACCGCCGTTACAGAACTGGTATTCTGTTTTAGAGGTCCGAATCTCACTCCGCTTGTATTCCTTTCCATCGTCTGGGTCGCGGGTGAAGAGGACACCTCCTTTTTTGTAGGTAAGAAGATAGTGAAGCGAATTGCTTCCGGACTTGACGATTTCGATACAGCTTTCTCCTTCTCCAAATCCGCTTTCAAATGTGCTGATACTTTCTATGCCGGTTATGCCCATTCCTGTAGCAAGCTGTGAAAGCAATTGCTCTGCCTCTGTGTTGGGAGTGGCAAGCATCTTGAGTTTTGCGGACTTTGCATACTGCGGGACAATTTTCTGAAGGATTTTTACAGGGTTTGAATATCCCGAAAAGGACACATAATCTTCTCCCAATTCTTCGTCTGTGAACTGAATTTGCGTGTAGAATTCATCTGCCTTTGCCTGAATTGCGGAAGGGTTAATCTGTCCGGTCTTGGCAAGGTAGTAGGCCATGGAATAGGCACCGCATGACCTGGAGTCTTCCGGCTGTGCCGTCCAGACTGTTGTGTCTGCAACCGGCTCTGGATTTCCCGACTGTGAATCAACATTTTGATTACATCCCGTGAAACTTAACACCAGTGCCGCAGTCATAAAGAGAGCGGCAAGTTTTGTAACTTTTTTCATTCTTATGCCTCCGAATGATTAAAAAATAAAAAGCCCATGTCGCAGGGCGTAGATAGAATGTCAAGAATATATTCTATCACAAAAATCTGATTTTGTGTTTAAAAGATGCCGGGTTTTTATAGCTTATTCATCCCACTCTATATCGTCGTCAATGATGATGAGGTCCAAATAGCTTGTTATTTTACCTGTGTTCTGGTTCCTGTTTATGCTCGCTGCTGCTGCGGTTTCAAAGCCCATTTTGTACAAATTCATATTTTCACAGTCTGATGCGGAATTCAGCGAATTGTAAATGGTTTCAAGATCTTCCATTTTTCCATGAATGACCGTAATTTGTGCGCAGTCCACAACCACGCGCTCTTTTTTTTCGTTCAGTTTTGTGGACTTTGGTTTTGAATCCGCGGATTCGTCTTTGTATACCCAGTCTTTAGGAACACTCGCCGTACCTTTCGAATTGACTATGCGGAGCATCTCCGGCTGTTCATAAAGAGCGACAGTCCAGTTTTCAAATGACTTTTCCTTTTGAACCAAAATTTCTGCAAAAGCCATTGTGGAAAAAATCAGAACAAACAAAATGAAAAATTTTTTTGTCATATTGTTTCGCATGGGCATTTTCTTTCCTCCATTCTGAATTATACAACAATATTGTCAAAATCAAAGGGGTGTATTGGACTCCTCCGCCTTTTTCTGCTTCCTCTGGTTGTAGAAAAAAATCAGGACGGCAATTCCGATGATTATTATGTAGCCGAGTATGCTTAGTGCGTCAGGTATCTGGCCGAATGCGAAAAATCCCATGATGGCCGAGAAGATTACCATCGAGTATTCGTAGATTGAAATTTTTGCCGCAGGCGCGTTGAAGTATGCGTTGGTGATTCCGAACTGTCCGCCAGATGCCGCAAGTCCCGCACCAATCAGAATCAAAAACTGCTGCACGCTCATGGGTTTCCAGAACGCAATCATGAAGGGGAGACAGATCAGTGATGAGAACAGAGAGAATGTCATTATTATGAAATTTCCGTTCACCTTGTATGAATGGCATTTCCTTATGAACGAATATGCAAATCCCGCACCCATGCCGCCCAAGAATCCTGCGAGCGCCGGAAAGAATTGTGTGAAATTGAACGATGGTTTTATGACGAGAACTGCTCCACCGAAAGCACCGCAGACTGCAAGCATGGGAATCAGCTCAATCTTTTCGCCAAGGAAGATGAAGCATCCCAGAATCGAAAAGAAAGGCGACATCTTGTTGAGCATTGAGGCATCGGATATTGGGATGTGGTCCAGTGCATAGAAGTTTCCGAATATTCCGACCGAACCGCACACCGCCCTGAGCAAAACGAATTTGATTGCCTTTCTTTCTATTTTCCTGTGGACTGTCTCCTTTTTCCTGTTCTTTATGAAAAGCACCGATGCAAAGGCCAGAGCGACTATGTTCCTGAAGAAAGCCTTCTCAACGAAGGGAAGATCTCCTGCCGCATGTACGAGCATACCCATCAGTGCAAAGCAGAAAGACGAAAAAAGCGCAAATAGGATTCCGCGTTTTAAATTGTACTGTTCCATACCGCTAGAAGAATGTTATGGCCATCCACTTGCTCTGGTCATCCTGTTTTTCGTCGATTTTTCCCCATGTGAGTCCCTGGGCCGTGGTTTCTCCCATGAGGTAATCCTTTCCGTTGATTTTGAAGCTGTGTCCCGGGTGGTCGCTCGTTATTGCCGTCATTGCGTGGCTGAACTGTGGACTTACGAGAAGCACCGCATCCTGATTCATCTGGGTGAGTAGCACGCACAGAATCAACGCACGGCTGTCGCAGTCGCTTCCATCTCCAAGGAGCATCGCCGGTAGGGATGTGAAGTCGCTTGTCGTCCTTTCCCTTTCATATTTCATTCCCTGGGTCCATGTCAAAAGTTTCTGGGCCAAATCCGTGTCGTCCGCCGCATCCGGGTAGATTTCGTTGAATATGTCGAACCCCGCCTGCATGAGCCTTCCGTAAGAGTCCCTGAAAATCATCCTGTAGTAGCGTTCCAGAGCGGTCTGCCAGTTCCGGTCTTTGGCGTATACCGAAAGCACCTGGTACTCTCTGTCCACCGTGTATTCCGAGGCCTCTTTGTCGTTCGAGCGTAGGTTCGTCCTGATTTTTTTTCCTGCAATCTCAATGTCCACGTCGATTTTATCATCGGATTTCGGGTAGAGGTAGGATGTAACAGGTCCTGCCTCAAAATAGGAGCCTTCGTCGATTATGAGTCCGTCCATGAAACTGAGCATGTAGTTGTGGCATCTTGGAAGCTGGTTCTGCGCGCACCATGCAATGAGGACCACCGTTCCCGCGCCGTTTGGAATCGTCACTGAAAGACCGTAGCCCGTTACCTGCTGCCTGTTGATTGCGGCGGAGAAATTTGCTATTGCGGCATTCTGGTTTCGCCATGAAAAATCTTCTGTCTCAGGCGTTGCACCAAGGGCCTTTAACGATGAGTTCAACGCATCCGTTGGCGTGGCGTATCTGGAGCTTTCGTAAATCCTCACTACGGCACTCACTGGCACAACCGTACTCTGGAGCTGGAAAGCGGTTCCCTGGCTGTTTGAGTCCTGGAGCTGGAATCCTGCAGGAAAATCTATCGTAAGGTCGCCGTAATTTTCACCGAATCCAAGTCTCTGTGAAAAAGCCGGGAGCGAAATCAGCAGAAGAATTGCACAAAAAATAGAAGCCCTTGTCCTTGCCATTTTTTACCACCTTGAATACAATATCGGTTGATGACACCATTTTCCATATTATATGAAAACGATGAGATTCTCTTGATAAACAAACCAAACGGCGTTTCGGTACAGGGAGGAAAGGGAATTTCTCATCCGCTTGACACGGAGCTTTCGGCACAGCTCGGATATAAAATCCACCTTGTTCACAGGCTTGACAAGGATACGTCCGGCATACTGATTGTTGCAAAAAATCCCCTTGCCGCCGCAAAATGGACCGGTATGATAGGCAAAAAGGACGTTAAAAAGGAATACTGCGCCATTTCGATTGGAAGACCTGTAGTCGGGGGAAAAGCACTTGACAGCGGCAGATTGGAAGGCGTTCTGGAAGCACATGGACGGGAGGTTTCGGCAGTGCTTAACTTCAGCGTTGAAAAATCAGCCCGCATTTCGATTCCTTCACCCGATGGTTCCGATGAATCGCTGGAACTTAGCCGCATACACATAAAACTGGGGACCGGACGCATGCACCAGATACGCATCCAGCTTGCAAAAAACGGAGCGCCCATTGCAGCCGACGACCAGCACGGTGATTTTAAGAAAAACAAGCTTCTTCGCAGGGTCGGAATCAAAAAACTGTGCCTCGCCGCATTTCGCCTGACCATTCCTGTTGACGGTAAGGAAAGGGTGTTTGAAATCCCGCTTCCCGAACATATCCAGAAGGCTTCGTCGCTGATTGAAAACCTTTAGCAAATCTTTATTTATGGGAGTGAATGTATGTTAAAAAGAAAAGTGTCCGTAAGGTTTATGATTATGCTGATATTTTTTTCCATATCCGTTTTTGCATATTCTGCCGAGCCTGCGGGAATTGAAATATTTAGAAAAAGCTATCCCGACATTAAGTTTGAATGTGTGTATGATAATTCCGTCTATGATTACTTGATTACGATTACCGTTGGAAAAAGAGTCGAAAAACTATACTGGCAGGGCGGCAAGTTTTTGCCAAAATCGGAATTGCTGAACGCAAGAAATTTTGCTCCCGTGTTTTATGAATATAGTTTTGAAATCCTGGACCCGGCCAATTTTACAAAGGAGTATATTGAAGAGCTGAAAGCCATGTCATCACCGGATAGCCGTCAGAATGGACCTGTTTCCGCAACTTATATTTACGATGTAATCTATGAGTCCGACACCCGTAAAAATGTTGAAAAGCACATCACAAAGACGACTTTTTTTGGAAAGGCATCTTACGTGCATGACAGAATTGTGCAGCCCCTAAAAAATGTTGAGAAAAAGATAAAGGCTCTTGTGGGAGTTGACAAGGAAGTGGCCGATTTTGTCAACAATCTTGATTCCGCGGGTTCGTACAACTGGAGGACAATTGCGGATTCCGGTCGAAGGTCTTTCCATAGCATGGGTGTCGCGGTGGATGTTCTGCCGATTGGATGGGAGAAAAAAAATTTATATTGGTCGTGGAGAAGGGACATAGATCCTGACTGGATGTTGCTGCCCCTGAAAAACAGATGGATTGCACCGGATGCCGTAATCAAAATATTTGAGAGCGAGGGATTTATATACGGTGGGAAATGGGATCTCTGGGATAATATGCATTTTGAATATCGCCCCGAACTGATTTTGTATACTAGGAAACTTCAGGAAAATAGGGAAACCATAAAGCGGCTTGAGGAAGAAAAGGCAGCAGAAGAAAAGCGACTCGAAAAAGAAAGAAAGGCCGCCGAAGAAAAACGGCGCGAAGAAGAGGAGAGGGCTGCGGAAGCAAAACGTCTTGAGGAAGAAAGAAAGGCCGCCGAAAAAATTGCCGAGTCCGAGCTTTGGGAAAAGGTTGAAGATGAAATCACCGATTTTGAATCATACGAAATCGAAAGTGCGGATGAGGATGTTTTGGAAGAAATAGAAGGCTATGAAATTTTTGATGGAAGATATTATGAAAAAATAATTGATGAAGAACTTCCCGAACTTTAACTGTGTTTCCATTCTTGACCAATACATGCAAAATGGTGTAGAAATATTGAACTAATTGCATGTACTGCGTTTTTGTGCGGACATGTGCCATTTAAAATCATTTCCAATCCTCGGGAGAAAAAAATGTTTAAGCCAGAACTGATTTCCACTTTCAAGAACTACAGTGGAAAGAAATTCGTTTCCGATTTGATTGCCGGTGTAATCGTCGGTATAGTTGCGCTTCCTTTGGCCATTGCTTTCGGTATTGCGAGCGGCGTGGGACCGTCTGAAGGCATCTTTACTGCCATAATCGCAGGCCTCATAATTTCGGTGCTCGGAGGTTCCAAGGTTCAGATTGGCGGACCGACCGGTGCTTTCGTCGTAATCGTCTACGGTGTAATCCAGAAGTTCGGGCTTCCGGGGCTTGCCACTGCAACGATAATGGCCGGAGTCATACTGATTCTGATGGGAGTCCTTAAGCTCGGCGGACTTGTTAAATTCATTCCATATACAATCATCACGGGATTTACCGCTGGAATTGCTGTTACAATCCTTACCGGTCAGATAGGCGATTTCTTTGGCCTTACTACAGGACCCATGCCGGGTGACTTCATCGGTAAGATTACGACCTATGCAAAATCATTCCACACGATCAACTGGTGGTCTTTCGGAATGTCTGCCGTATGCCTTGCCGTGATTTTCCTCTGGGCAAAGGTTCCGGTGGTTGGAAAAAAGGTCCCGGGTTCCCTGATTGTCATAATCCTTGCGACCATAGTCTGCACCGTATTCAAGCTTCCCGTTGATACAATCGGCGACCGCTATGAGATTCCGACCATGCTTCCGGCTCCAAAGCTTCCTGATTTCAGCCTTGGCACCATAAAGGAACTTTTCCCGACTGCGGCATCCATTGCTGTGCTTGCGGCCATAGAGTCGCTTCTTTCTGCCGTTGTTGCCGACGGTATGATCGGTGCAAAGCATAATTCCGACACCGAGCTTATCGCACAGGGCGTTGCTAACATTGTGACTCCTCTTTTCGGTGGAATTCCTGCAACAGGTGCAATAGCAAGGACTGCAACCAACGTAAAAAACGGCGGACGCTCTCCGGTCGCTGGAATAGTCCATGCGGTGACTCTTCTTCTGATTCTCCTTTTCCTTGGAAAGCTCGTTAAGTTCATCCCTATGCCGGCACTTGCTGCAGTATTGGTTTCCGTTGCGTGGAACATGGCTGGGTTCAAGGATATAGCCGCTCTGATGAAGGGTCAGAAATCAGATGCTTTCGTACTCATTATGACTTTCGGTCTTACGGTGTTCGTTGATTTGACCGTTGCAATCGGCGTGGGACTTTTGCTTGCAGCATTTTTCTTCATTCAGAAAATGGCAATGCTCTCCGATGTCCATCAGTACGAAAACGGCGAGGACCCTGAAGCTTCAAAGGACATGCCCGAAGAAAAACTGGACGTTCCGAACGGTGTTCTCATCTATGAAGTCGAGGGACCCCTTTTCTTTGCTACGGTCAGAAAATTTGAAGTTGCCGTTGACCGCTCCGGTGCAGATTTCAAGGCAATGATTATCCGCATGAGGAACACGACCTATCTTGATGCGGGAGGAATAAAGGCTTTGAGGCAGCTCCAGAACGCATGTAAGAAAAGAAAGGTCGCAATCATCCTTAGCGGCGTGCATGACCAGCCGTTGAAGCTTTTGAAAAAATCCGGCATGACTGAATCTCTCGGTGAAGAAAACGTCTGCGTTGACATCTATGCGGCATTGGACAGGGCAAGGGGACTTCTCGGAGTTTCAAAACCGGCCGAATCAAACTGAGACCGATTTTTATGACCGTAAACCTTTCGCGCGGGAGCGTGATTAAGAACATTGTCTTTTTCTCGCTTCCGTTCCTTCTTTCGTATTTTCTCCAGACACTCTACGGAATGGCTGACCTTTTCATTGCGGGGCAGTTCAACGGTTCCGACATAATTTCCGCAGTGTCAATCGGAAGCCAGGTCATGCACATGCTTACCGTGGTGATTGTGGGGCTTGCCATGGGAACTACGGTCTTGGTCGGTCGCGGAGTAGGAGCGGGGGATAGCCGTGCGGTTTCAAAGACAGTCGGAAACACAGTGGTGATTTTTTCAATCCTTGCGCTGATTCTTTCATCCGTGCTTCTGATTTTCGTTCCGTCAATCGTTTCTGTAATGAGCACTCCGCTTGAAGCCGTTCTGCAGACGGAGACATACCTCAGAATCTGTTTTGCGGGACTTCCGTTCATAATTTCCTACAATGTGATTGCATCGGTTTTTCGCGGCATGGGTGATTCCAAAAGTCCCTTGATTTTCGTTGCCGTGGCATGTGCGGTGAACGTCATCCTTGACTATGTTTTCATGGGATGCCTCAAGATGAAGTCGGAGGGTGCGGCTCTTGCAACTGTTTTTGCCCAGGCAGTATCGGTCGTTTCTTCGCTCGTGGTGATCGTTCGGAAAAAGCTCATAAAGATTTCAAAATCAGATTTCAGGCTTGAAAGAAAAACATTTTCCGGAATCCTTAAGATTGGCGGACCCATTGCGTGCCAGGACTGCTTCATACAGATTTCTTTTCTGATTATAACAAGGATTGCAAACAGCCGGGGACTTTCGGTTGCAACTGCGGTCGGAATAGTTGAAAAAATCATCACCTTCCTTTTTCTTGTTCCATCGTCCATGCTTTCAACGGTGTCGGCAATTGCGTCGCAGAACATCGGTGCGAAACAGCCGGACAGGGCAAGGAAAACCCTTTTTTGCGGTGCCGCCATTTCCGTTGCGTTCGGACTTGTTTTTGCGCTTTTGTTCCAGTTTGTGAGCGAGCCTTTCATATCGCTTTTCATAAGGGACGGTTCTGACAGGGCGGAGGTCATACGCTTGGGAGTCCAGTACATCCGCTCCTACGTGTTCGACTGCGTGTTTGCAGGAATCCATTTTTCATGCTGCGGATATTTCTGTGCGCTTGGAAAATCAATGCTTCCTTTCATCAACAATGTAAGCTCCATCATTTTAGTGCGTATTCCCGGCGCATACCTTGCATCAAAATATTTCCCGGAGACACTTTTCCCCATGGGACTTGCAGCACCACTAGGCTCCCTTTTTTCCTCAATACTCTGCGTGATATTTTTTGTCGTGCTGGAGAAAAAAAATGGGGAAAAACATGTTCAAGGGGTATTTTGAAAAACACTTGATAAAAAATCAATCGATAAAAATCAATCGATGGCTTGACATAAAAGCATTTATCGAATAGAGTAAAGGTACATTTTAAGCATATTAAGATGGGGTCGCAAAAGCGGCTCCATTTTTGTTATAAGGGGGTGGATTTTTGAACTATACTTCGCCAGATTCTATTCCGCATTTCAGGGAGTGCGCCGCGTTGGTTGACTCGGCTGGATTCACGCTGGTTGAGCTTCAGGTTGTTCCGCAGAAAGGCTCGGTACATGTCACCGCCGTGATTGCCTCCAAGGATGTTAAGAAGGATATAGGTGTGGCTGACTGCTCAAAGGTCCACCACGCTCTGCAGCCGGAGCTGATTTCAATGCTCGGTGTGGACGAGGACAATTTCTACATGGAAGTATGCTCCCCAGGTATGGAGCGCAACCTTAAGAACGCCGCGGAGTTCGCATTTTTCGTTGGACGCGAAATCCGTGTGTGGGACAAGACGGTTGGCGACTGGGTGAGCGGTATAATCAAATCATCCGACGAGAAGCAGGTGACGCTTCTGCCTCTTGAAAATCAAGAAGGGGATTCTGAAAAATCGGGCGGCGAAAAGACTGTTGCCTATGAAAATATAGCGAAAGCAAAATTTATTCACTTGTAAGGGAGCTTGTTATGTCGAAGATTGCGACAACATCAAAGAAGGACCAGCCGACTCTTGCGGAAGCGTTCCGTGAGTTGGCAGAAAAAAAAGGTCTCGGTGTGGCCGAGGGAAAGACGATTGTTGAGAACATGATAAAGGCCGCATACAAAAGAAAATTTGGAAGCTGCGACAACTGCATAGTCGAGGTTGACGACGGTTTTACAGATGTGAGGGTGTTCTCCCGCAGAACCATTGTTGATGTGGCATATTCCGAGGTTGACGAGATTGAGTATGACGATTCCGTAAAGCTTGACCCGGACAAGAAGATTGGCGACTACATCGACATTCCTGTTGACCCAAGGGATTTTGGACGCTCGGCGATTGACACTGGAAAGCAGAACGCGCACCAGGCCCTTAACGACACCCACAAGGACTATCTCTACAACATGCACAAGGACAAGGTTGGAACTCTCATTTCGGGAACAATCCAGCGCGAGACCAAGGGAAATATTTTTGTTGATTTGAACCTGAACGACGTTGAGGGATTCCTTCCTTCAAAGAACCAGAGTCCGATTGAACTTTACGAAACTGGCGACCGTCTCAGCGGACTTGTTACCGACATCAAAAAGCAGAACACCGGTGTCCAGCTTGTGCTTTCACGTGCAGACGGAAAATTTGTCGAAAAGATTTTTGAGCGCGAGGTTGCGGAGCTTGGGGACAAGACAATCGGAATCCACACTGTTGCCCGCGAGGCCGGAAAAAAGACCAAGATTGCGGTATTCACGAACAAGCCCGAGGTTGATCCTGTTGGAGCCTGTGTCGGTATAAAGGGTGCGAGAATCACGAACGTAATCCATGAGCTTATGGGCGAAAAGATTGATGTAATCCGCTACGACGAGGACCCGCACGTGTTCATCAGGGAGGCTCTTACGCCAGCCAAGGTAAAGACGGTCATCCTCACCGATGTCGAAAAGCGCGAGGCAATTGCGATTGTTCCGGAGGACCAGTTCTCTTTTGCAATCGGAAAGCAGGGACTGAATGTGCGTCTTGCGAACAGGCTGTGCAACTGGAACATAGATGTAAAAACCGAGTCCCAGGCCGCCGAGATGGAGATTATCGAGGACGACAACTCAAGAAGAGCTGCCGAGTCTCTATTTGCTGATGTCGAGCAGGGTGCGGATGAGGAGATTGCGTCCGTCTCAATGCTTCCAGGAATCGATCCACGTGTCGCAGACATTTTGAAGAACGCGGGTCTTGACGATATTGGTGACTTTGTTGATGCTGTAGAGAGTGGCAAAGTTATGGAAATTGAAGGTCTTTCCGCAGATGATATTGCGGCGGTCAACAAGATTATTGAGGAGAATGTCGAGTTTGAAGACGACGATGGCGAGGCAGAGTCCGAGGAAACAGAATCCCAGGAGGAGGAAGAGTATTTCTGCCCGGAATGTGGAGCCAAGATTTCTCTTGATGACAGTCGCTGTCCAAAGTGCGGAATTGAGTTAGCATTCGAGTAAACAATAAAGGAAACAAGGTTATATGGCGGAAGAAGAAAAAAAGACAGAAGCCCAGGGAAGCCAGAATTCCCAACCAAAGAAGAAGATTGTAATCAAGCGTAAGTCCACATCTTCGGCATCTCCGTCGAAGGAGCAGAAAAAGCATGTGGTGGTGAAAAAGAGCTCGGAATCAAATCCACCGGTGGAGGAGAAAAAGCCAGCTCCATCTGCTGGTCCTGCCGAGTCTGGTGAAAAAACTAACTCTCCAGCAAAGTCGGAAACTTCTTCCGTTCAGCAAAAGACTCCGACGGAAGCTGCGTCTGGTGAGCAGAATGTGTCTGGACAGCAGAAGACAGGTCGCGAAGGAGACAAGCCCCAGAGACAGGTTAAGACTTTCGAACTTAACAGCGTTCGTCCAAATGTCAAGGCCGGAAATCTTAGTGGCGGTTCCCGCGGTCGTTTTGGCGGTGGACGCAGGGACGGTGGATTCAATGGAACACAGGCCCGCGACGCATACCAGAACAAGCAGGGCGGCTACAACAATGGACCGCGCCAGGGTGGATACGGAAACGGACAGGGCAGGTCCGGCGGCTACAACAATGGACCGCGCCAGGGT
>CACZPR010000045.1 GCA_902783155.1 uncultured Spirochaetaceae bacterium | reverse complement strand
TGGGCGGCCAAACTTGCGCACATAAAGAGCCGTATGCTTCTGCCGGTCGAAGTGTCCTATGACGACGACGAGAGCATGGAGGACCCACGTGACGAACTTGTTGAGCAGCTTATCGAGTACCAGAGATTCAAGAAACTTTCCATTCTGATGGAGGAGCAGGAGGAACAGAGCGAATGGAGCTTTGAGCGCAAAAAGATTGAGCGTTTCCTTCCGTTTACCGACGACGCGGACCAGTGGCAGAAAATGGATGCGTGGAGTCTCCTTCAGGACATGCAGAAGACTTTCAGGAACCTCACCAATGTGAACCCGGACGAAAGAATCCTGAACATGAACGAGGAAGTCACGACCAACGAAAAAATTGCCCTGATGAACGAGCTTCTCGACAGGAACGGCGAATGTATGTTTACTGATTTAATCACGAGGCGAGGCAGCGAGCTGGACGTTATATGTGCGTTCATGGCGTTGCTTGAGGCCGTGAAAAATCATTTGGCGGAGATTTATCAAAACAGAATGTTTGGAGACATAAAGATATGCAGGAAGATGCAGGCGGCGTAGAAAATGTTGCCGTAGGATCCGTGGAATCGGAGACATCAGAAAAACAGAACGTGGCGGAGAATGTTGCGCCCAAAAAAAAGTCCCGCCCAAAGAAAAAGGCCCAGATTCCGACTGTTGAGGCAATAGTTTCGCAGGAGGATGGTTCGGCTGTGGATGGGAATGTGCCTGTTGACGGTCGGACTGCTGTTGAAACGCAGACAACTGTTGAAGCACAGGCAAGTGCTGAAGAGCAGAAGGCTGTTGAAGAGCAGACGGACGAGGAAAATCTGGAGCAGTCGGAGCTTGAGCGTATTGAATCAAAGCGTGCGGAACTGAACCTTGACAGCGAGACGGCCCTCCTTGAGACAGTCCTTTTTCTTGAAAGCGAGCCACAGTCACCGGAGTCCCTTTCAAAGATAACGCATCTGGATTTGGACACAATCAACAGGTGCGTGGAGCGTCTGAAGGAAAAATATTCCGACATGGATTCAGGCATAGAGCTGTCCCAGATTGTTGGCGGATGGATTCTCACTCCAAAAAAGGAATGTTTTGATTTTGTCAAGGAAAGATACGGAAAGAGAAACGAGGGACGCTTGAGCAAGGCCGCCATCGAGACCCTTTCGATAATAGCCTACAGCCAGCCAATCACCAGGGCGGAGATTGAAAGCATCCGGCATGTGAGCGCGGACAATATGATGAGGATTCTTCTTGACAGAAAGTTTATCAAGGAGGTCGGCAAAAAGGACATCCCCGGAAAGCCGGTCATGTATGGAACGACAAATGAATTCCTTGAATTCTTCCACCTGCAGAGCATAGCGGATTTGCCGCAGCTTGATGAAAAGGAAAGCGAGAGGTTTGAACTTGCCCGATAGTCAGAATACAAAACCAAAGGACAGCTGGAGATTGCAGCACTACATGGCACTGTGCGGTGTTGCAAGTCGCAGGGCTTCGGAAAATATAATTCAGGAAGGTCGCGTTACGGTCAACGGAAATGTTGCATCCGAGCTTGGAACCAAGGTGACTCTTTCGGACACAGTGTGCGTTGACGGAAAGGAAATCTTTTTGGAGGAGACACGGCGCTATGTGCTTCTGAACAAACCGACCGGATATGTGTGTTCCCTGTCAGACGAAAAGGGAAGGCCTGTTGCCGCGGATTTGCTAAAGGAGACCTATCCTGAAAGACTGTACAATGTTGGCAGGCTCGACATGTTTTCCAGCGGGCTTATAATTTTTACGAACGACGGCCAGTTTGCCAAGACACTTTCGCATCCGTCCGCGGAGCTTGAAAAGGAATATATCGTAGATACAAGTCTTCCGCTCCCACGTGGTCTTGCGGAGGATTTCATGTCCGGCATAAGGATTGACGGTGTTTTCTACCGCTGCAAGGATGCCGTGGAACTTAACTCGCACAGGATGAGGATTGTGCTGATTGAGGGAAAGAACCGCGAAATCCGTCGGGTGTTCGAGAGCCGCGAAATCGGAATCAAAAGGCTTATGCGGGTGAGGATTGGAAACGTCGGTGTTTCGGGGCTTCAGTTTGGGGAGTTCAGGGACCTGACCACATCCGAAGTCAGCTCGCTATTAAAGCTGTGTAAAAAAAATCTGGACGTTGACAGCAGAGAGGAAAAAACATGGTAGTTGCAATCGATGGACCGGCCGGGACTGGAAAAAGTACGGTGGCAAAAAAGGTCTCCGAGGATTTGGGACTTGTCTTTTTGAACAGCGGAAGTTTCTACAGGGCTTTGACACTTGCGCTTCTTGATGCGGGGGTGGACATTGACGACACTGAATCCGTGATGGATTTTGCGAAAAAGCAGACCCTGGATTATGTTGATTCCCACCTGATTCTCAATGGCGTGGATGTGGACGACAGGCTTCACCAGGACAGGGTTGACGCAAATGTGTCCAAGGTCTCTTCCATCGTGGATTTGCGCCATCTGGTGAACGACAGGATGCGTGAGATTGTCAAGTCCATGAGCATAATCTGCGAGGGGCGTGACATGACGACCGTCGTTTTCCCTGATGCCGAACACAAGTTCTATCTGGATGCCAGCATTGACGTTCAGGCCCAGAGACGCTTCGACCAGGGAGTTAGCGGGCTTTCTCTGGAGGAAATCAAGGCGGCAATCATAAAAAGGGACGAGATGGACAGAAACAAGGCGGAAGGTTCTTTAAAAAAAGCACCAGATGCGCTCTATATTGACACTTCAGACTTGACCATAAGTCAGGTTTGTGCAATAATTGAACAAAATATTAATGCTTAAGGGTTATAGCTATGGAACAGAAGGAAGTGGAACTGAATGAAGCACAGGACTCCGGCAACATTCATGCACAATTGACGGCATCTCTTGATAAAATGGGGTCGGTCGAGGCTGGTGAAAATGTTACAGGAACAATCGCGGCAGTAACGAATGATACAGTCTATGTAAGCATCGAAGGTCTTGGAAGGGACGGCGAGCTTCGTCTTTCAGAATTTGGTCACGATACACCGAAAGTCGGTGACAGGATTACCGTTTATCTGAAGAACTCAGCGGGACGCAACGGTCTGCCTGAGATTTCAAAGATGATTGCAGATGAAAAGCGTCTCTGGGACGAATTTAATGTAGCATATAAGGACAAGACCCCTGTTGAGGGTGTAATCGAGTCAACCCAGAAGGGTGGCTATAAAGTTGATCTTGGTGGTGGAATCTCTGCGTTCCTCCCAATCAGCCAGGCCGACAGCCAGAAGGTTGAGAAGGAAGAAAAACTGATTGGTGTCAGGAGCAAGTTCTATATCGAGCGTCTGATGGCCAACAAGAAGAAGAATGTGGTCGTCAACCGCCGCAAGTATCTTGAAGAGCAGATTGACATCAACCGCAACAAGTTCTTCGATGAGGTCAAGATTGGAGACACAGTAAAGGGAACCGTAAAGTCGTTCACAAGTTTCGGTGCATTCATCGACCTTGGTGGATTCGACGGACTTCTCCACATCAACGACATGAGCTGGGGCCACGTCACACGTCCAAAGGATTTTGTAAAGAAGGGTCAGGAAATCGAGCTTAAGGTTATCCGCCTTGATCCGGAGGGAAAGAGAATCAACCTTTCTCTGAAGCATTTCTCCGAAGATCCATGGGTACACTTTGAAGAAAAGTACCATGTCAACGACATCGTTAAGGGAAAGGTGACAAAGCTCTGTGATTTTGGTGCTTTCATCGAACTGGAAGAGGGAATCGAGGGTCTTACACACATTTCCGAATTCAGCTGGACAAAGAAAATCAACAAGCCATCCGACATGGTTAAGGAAGGCGATGAAGTTGAGTGCATGATTCTTGGCTACGACATCCAGGCCGGAAGAGTTTCTCTTGGACTTAAGCAGGTGACTGACAATCCTTGGGACTCAATCGGTGACAAGTATCCTGTTGGAACAAGGGTCAACGGAAAGGTCGTCAAGATTACAAACAGCGGTGCGTTCATCCAGCTTGAGGAGGGAATCGACGCATTCCTTTCTGGCGAGGATCTTTCATGGACAAAGAAGGTCAAGCATCCGGGCAGCGAAATCAAGGTCGACCAGGATCTTGAGGTCATTGTCATCGAGTGCGACGTTGAGAACCACAGAATCCGCGTTGGCGTAAAGCAGCTTACCGACAATCCTTGGAAGGCCTTCGCAGCTGACTACAAGGTTGGTAGCACACTTGAGGGTGAGGTTTCCAGCATCCAGGATTTCGGAATCTTCGTAAAGGCTCCAAATGGAATCGAGGGACTTGTCAACAAGGCAAATCTCAGCGAGGACAGGGAGACTCCATTCGAGGAGGCCGTCAAGAAGTACAATGTCGGTGACAAGATTAACGTCTACGTGGTCTCAATCGATGTTGAAAGAGAAAAGGTTGCCTTCTCTGTCAAGGAGTACAAAAAGGCACAGGCAAGGGCTGAGATTTCCCAGTACATGGCCAACAGCGGTGACGATGATGGTGCATACACAATTGGGGACAGCCTCAAGAACCTTGGAAAATAAGACCGTTTGACTCAATGGACGATGGAAAGTTTGTTTCGTTGCAAAGTCTTAAGTCGTTCATTGATTTGAACAACAAAATTAACTATAATTTTGACGATGTAAACGCCACGCTTGTTTCTGTTTTGGAGCAGGTGATGGCGTTTATTCGTTGTGGCTCATGTTCCATTTTAATCAGCCGTGGACGCTCAAAAAATCTTCTTGCATCGCTTGGACCGGGCGGCAGCCAGATAAAGTCTGTCGAAATCAACGAGGGAAGCATAGCGTCGTGGGTCATGGAGCATGGACAGTCGGTTTTAATCAACAGTCCATCCACCGACAAAAGATTTTTTTCCGGCGCAAATCCAAAATCACTACCGAGAAATCTGCTTGCGTCCCCCGTGCGTTTCAATGAGGACTGCATTGGAATAATAGAAGTCTTCAACAGTTCCGGACATGAGGATTTTGACAATTACGACATCGCAATTCTGGAGCTGCTTGGTGTGTATGCCGGAACGACCCTCCAAAGACAGTTTTTATCCCAGCAAAAAGATGGTCTGCTTTCGATGTGCGAAAATCCATCGCAGGGGGAGCCGTTTTTGATTGGCAAAAGCCCCATAATCAAGGAGATAGAGCGGACCGTAGACGAGATTGCCGGAACCGACACATCCGTTTTGATTTCGGGCGAAAGCGGTTCGGGAAAATCCGTTTTTGCAATGCGCCTGCATCTGAAAAGTGCGAGAAGGGACCGTCCCTTTGTGCGTGTGAACTGTGCATTTGGTGCTGAATCTTCCGTTGATTTGCGCAATGTCGCCGGGGGAACAGTTTTTCTTGACGAGGTTGGAAGGCTTCCCCTTGAGGACCAGGACCAGATTCTGAGACTCATGCGCGACGGAACATTTGGTTCTCCGGGTGGCATACGTGTGGTCGCGTCAACGAAGGTCAATCTGGAGACTCTGGTTCAGCGGGGCGTTTTCCGGGAGGATTTGTGCTACCGGCTGAACGTTCTTCCATTGAACATACCCCCGCTAAGGAAGCACACGGAGGACATAATCCCTCTTGCGGAATTCTTTTTGGAAAAATACAGGCGGGTCCATAAAAAAAGTGTCGAAGGATTCACAAGCGGAGCGTTGTCCTTTATGGAAAACTATTCCTGGCCCGGAAATGTGGCGGAGCTTAGGAATGTTGTCGAGAGGGCCTGCATGTTGTCGGTCTCCAAACTGATTACCGTGGAGGATTTTTCGGGTCCAAATCCAAAGGCCCGTGCGGATGTCGGTTCGTCTGTGGCCGCAAGAATTGAGTCCGCTCCGAATCAAAATGACAGAAGCCTTAGGACCGCTGTTGGTGAGTTCAAGAGGGAGTACGTCACAAAAATACTTGCCGAGGAAAACTGGAACCAGAGCGCCGCCGCAAGGACTCTGGATGTCCAGCGGACTTATGTTTCAAAGTTGATTGCAGACCTTGGAATCACCAGGGATGGACGCTAGATGCCCGACTGAAAATTGACAAAAAATCTTCAAGATTCGGTCGCGGGGTTTTGACAAAAAAATCAATTTCCTATATAATTTTTTGACCTAGGGGAGTCTTGAAAAATTGTTTTCAATTGGCGACCCAATTGTTTTTGGAGAAAAAAATGGCTAACGTTCTTACATTGGAAAAGAAAAAAGAAATCACCAGCGCGGAGAAAAAGGTCAACGGATTTATGACCCGCAACAGGAAGCCCATCTTGATTGTGGCAATTGTGCTTATTCTTGCCGCCATCGGAATCTGCGTATATGTAGGAATTATGGACTCACAGCGCAAGGCCGGAATCGCCGCGGTTGATGAGATTGAATACAAGTATACGAATGGCTTTGACGCTCTCACCGAAGAGGAAATTGTTGCAAGGCAGAACGAGGCCATGGACTCGCTTTCTTCCTACACAGATAAAAAGGGTGTCGTTGGAGTTCGTGCCAACATGCTTGCCGCCGACATCTCCTTTGCAAAGAAGGACTATCTTGGAAGCAAGGACTACTGGATTGCTGCCGCCGAAGCCGACACAAAGGCATACACAAGCCCCATCTGCTACTACAACGCGGGTGTCTGCTATGAGGAGAGCGGGGACAGCCAGACTGCCGCCACATATTACCAGAAGGCCGTTGACAACGACAGTTTCCTGATGGAGCCAAGAGCCTTGATGGGAATTGCTCGTGCAAAGGAAGCCTCCGGTGATTATGCAGGAGCCGCGGAGTCATATCAGAAGATGGTTGACGATTTCAGTTCCGACGAGTGGACTGATTTGGCACAGACCCGCCTGATTCAGCTCCAGATTGAAGGAAAAATCAGCAAATAAAATCTGCAAGGGATGCCATGAAGATAAGGTCGAAAAAAAATCTACCAGTATTTTTATGTTTCGTGGCAATTCTCCTTGTCGCTGCCGTTTCGGGGTGTGGTCTTGACAATTATTACTATCTTGACATGCCACGCTCGGACGGCCATACAGCGATTCTGAGTTCATCGGAAGATATTCAAAACTATTTTTCATTTGTCACGAACGAAGAAAGCAGCACAGGCAACAACGACGACTATTTCAATTCCTCATCCGATTTTATTTTTCTGGGAACGGAAGTCTACTACAAAATCTACAGCAACCAATCCACCATGACGACTGTTGAAAGTTCAGTCAGCAGCATGGTCTCGAACACAAGCACATACACATCCGCATCTGACTATCTCATTTTCACGAAGGGCTACAAGGCTCTGACCATAGACCATGGTGTTCTGGACCCACTTATAAAGGGCGGGACGGCTCCCAGCAACAGGCATGTGTACATAAGGCTCTGCGACTGGGGCGACTCACAGGAATACCAGGACGGAATCTGTGTGGGAAGTTCAACAATCGACCGATGGTCCGACTCCGACGCCCTGAAAGTTGATGGACAGGCTGTTCATCCAAGGAGGGCAGGTTCTTTTGGTGGTTTTGAATTTTCAAAGTCCGCCGACAGCTCATGTCCTCTGCCCAAAGATGGCGACCCGGACGTGGACGTTTCTTCCGGTGCGACAGAGGCGGGAATCTGGTATGTCGATATGTACGCAATATCTGTCGGAAGGGACACCACATACACGGAATCATATAGCCAGCCGCTTTTCCTTGGGGCGGTCAAAATAGAAGAAAGAGATTAGAAATCTTTTTGACAAAAAAAATGCCGCAAATCTGTAGAAGACCTGCGGCTCTGACGCGTGCCCGACTCGAACGGGCGACCCTCTGCTTAGAAGGCAGATGCTCTAATCCAGCTGAGCTAAAGCGCCATGACCAATAATATATCACATATTAAAAATTAGTTCAAGAGCCTGAATCAAGGACTCTGGCTTTTTTTATTTTGATTTTTGGATTCTTCTGCTCCATCGAGTAGATTGCGTTTTCCACCCTGGCTTTTTTTCCATCCCCAAAATCAAACAAATCCTGCTGGTCCGGGAGATTTCTGTCCTCGACATTGCAGCATGCCACCCCAATAAGCCTTACTCCGCGTCCCTTTTCGTATTTGCGCTGGAAAAGCGACCTGCATCTTGCAAACATGTCGTCGGCGTTCATTATGGACCGGTCCTGAGTCTCCTGTATGCTGACCGTCGTAAAATCTTCGTACCTTATTTTGAGCATGACCGTTTTTGAGCGCACGTTTTCCTTGTGCATCCTGAAAAGCACGTCCATGGAGAGTGTCATTATTGCGGTCTCGATTGCGTATTCTTCGTTCAGGTCCGTGTCGAATGTGGTCTCCGAGCTGATTGAATGGCTTTTTGGTTCCGAGCCGAAATCCATTTCGTGGTTTCCCCTGACCGCGTTGTAGAGAAAGGTCCCGGTGCTGTTCCCGAAAATTGTCTTCAGAAGGCCGATGGATTTTTCGTGAACATCCATCGTTGTCCTGAATCCCGCTGACTTCAGGTGCTCCAGAGTCTTTGTGCCGACGCCCCAGACTTTTTCCAGGGGAAGGGACAGCATGAATTTTTCTTCGCCGCCCTGTGGAATTTCAGTCAGACCGTCCGGTTTGTTCAGCCCGGATGCAATCTTCGCGAGATACATTGTCGGCGCAAGTCCCACGCTTACCGTAAGCCCTGTCTTTTCCTTCACCTCGGCCTTGATTTTTTTTGCGACCCCGAGTGGATTCCCAAAAAGCCTTTCGGTCCCGGTCAAGTCTATAAATGCCTCGTCCACCGAAATCTGTATTACGGTTGGCGAATAGTTTGAGAAAACCGACATCACTTCCTGGGATTTTTCGCTGTAGCGTGCATAGTTTCCACGGACAAAGACTGCGTTTGGACAGAGTTTTACCGCTGTGACAAGAGGCATGGCTGAATGTACTCCATATTTTCTTGCCTCGTAGGATGCTGTTGATACAACGGCCCTCCTGTCCCCTGGAATTCCACCGACAATCACAGGTTTTCCTCGGTAGTCCGGGTGGTCCAGCTGCTCGACCGAAGCAAAGAATGCGTCCAAATCTATGTGCGCGAATACTTTATCCATTCAGGCCCCCGTTGGTGGAAGCGGAATCTGTCTGTGGTTCCGTCCGCATTGTGTGGGTGTCCTTGAAGATTATGTTCCTGTGGTCCTTGTCAAGAATGTAGGCCTCGACCGTGATTTTGCTTGCCAGGCTCTTTGTCGTTGAGTAGATTATCTCAAGCTGCCCGGATGGATAGTCTGGAATCACGAAGCTGATTTTGTTTGGGCTGTCAAAAATGTATTCGTAGTTGGACTCGAAGATTGGGACACCGCCTTCCGTCTCAATCGAAACCTCATAGCGCAGTACATCGTCGTTCGGAATTATGGTCAGCGTGCGCATCGCAAGCTCCATGAATTCGCTGTCCGCCACTTCGACCGATACCGACTGGTCCTGTCTTTCCCGAATCTCCATTGTGATTGGGACGGTCCTCAGCTGCGTGAAATTTTTTATCTGCACATTGAGGTAGCCGTACAGTGCCCAGAGAGTCGCGACAAGTACCGCCTCAGCGCATAGGGATGTGATTACGTAGTTCCGTCTTCTTAGCCTTTTGTTTGTCGAGAGGAGGTCCGTTGAAATAAAAATGCGTTCAACCTGCATCATCGGTGGGAAAATCACCATGGCAAAGAAAACTTCCTGCGGCCAGCTGAACATTACGAATCTGGATGCCTTTGAGCCGAGGGTTCCCTGCGCGATTGTGCCGACCAGACCAAGGAAGGGAAGCAGCATCAAAAACATTGTGACGATAAGTGTGGTCGTGCGCTTTGCGTTTGCGGATATGTAGATTACGATGAACTCCAGAGCGAAAATGTACATGGAGATGAGGTTGACGGCGGAGAACACGAATATGTTTACGACGGCGGACGCAATCATCAAAAATCCACAGGCCCCGAGCGAAATCATTATGTTGAAGCTGATCTGGAGGATGAATATGACCAGAATCAAAATGAATGCGGCAAAAAGTTTAAGGCTCAGAAGCAGCAGGGGATTTGACTCAGCGAGCGGTGAAAGTATCTGCTGCGCGCCATGGAGAATCAACGTCACCAGGGCGATTGTCAGGGGATAGAAAATCCACGAGCGGATTATATCCTTTTTGAGCGCTATGCTTTTTGGTGTCGGAAGTGCGCCCGTCAGACAGAGGACCAAAAGGACCGCCGCAATCACGAACACAAGCAGCGTCACCGAGACCGCCTCCGGAATCCAGAAACTTTTTTCGCCTATGTTGAAGAAAAGGTAGTTCCTGTCCCAGTTTTCCTTGTGCAGTCCCGAAAGCTCCACCGCAATAGATGAGAGGATGTCCAAATCATTTTCACTGTTCGCAATCGAGATGCCAGCAGCCGGGATGCCCATGTCCATGAACGACGCGACACGCTGGTTTTCAGCCGCAAGATCAAGCGAGTAGAGCATGGTGAACCATGGGGCCAGGTTTGTTTTTCTGCCGGCCTCCGAAATCTTTCTGTGCATGGAGCGGACAAGCCAAAGTGGTGCGACATCGGTTCTGGAGCCTGGTGTGATTGAGATTTCCCCGGACGATGGGGAGACAACTATGGCGGCGCATTTGTCGTCATATCCTAGCCTTGACGAGTAGGACTGTGTTCCCGTTGGATGGCTCTTT
>CACZPR010000044.1 GCA_902783155.1 uncultured Spirochaetaceae bacterium | reverse complement strand
TACAAGTCCAACCTGAAGATAAGGCTCGGAATCAACACCGGGAATCTTGTCGCGGGGGTAATCGGAAAGACCAAGTTCATCTACGACATCTGGGGTGACACGGTGAACGTTGCAAGCCGCATGGAAAGCACGGGGGAGCCAATGAAAATCCATGTGTCGGAATCAAGCTACGAGCAGACCAAGGATGTGTTCAGCTATGGCGAAAGCGTGGAGGTCGAGGTCAAGGGCAAAGGAAAAATGAGGACCTATTTTCTTTAAAAAGAGGTTCAAAAAAAATCGGAAAAGGTATACAATTGGTTTGTGCAGACTGGTGCATAGTTTGTGTTCCTGGAGTGTTTACATGAGGAAGGGAATTTTTGTTTTTTTGATTTCGGTCTCTCTGTTTTCCGCAAGGACATTCGCCGAGGAGGTGTCCATGGTCGTTCGCTATGGAATCTCCGGGCAGGGCAGCTATATTGTCAACGGACATGCCAATGACGCTTCCGGTGATTTTGGTGCGGTGCTTTCCTTTGAGTACGGTATGCCTTTCTACGTTCTTGGAAAACAGCACGGCATAAAGATGTCGATTGGCTATCTTCCGCTTGTGGAGCCAAAACTTCCTGTCACAGACGGTCGTGACGTGGACCTTCTTTTTGGATACTGGGTCCGTTTTCCGTTTGGTCTTTCCGATTTTGCGTTCCAGCCAGAGATTGACTACGGCATTGCGTTTAAGTCCGTAAACTCCGGGGGCAACACTTTTAGCACCATGGACCCGAAATTTTTGGTCGGGCTTTCGATGCGGTGGAACAGCCTGGACTTTGCGCTGGGAAATCTTGAGTTCGAACTTACCCCGCAGTTTGGCGTGGAGACTTCCAATACAGGCTCCCTTTATTTTGGTGGAAAATTTGGTGTGCATCTGGTTCTCGGAAAAAACATCTGGACCGACGAAAGGGTGGCCGATCGTGAGGGAAAGATTGTTGACGTAATCCAGTCCGTGATTGCCCAGGAACCGTCCCTAAAGGGAAATGTGTCGGTCTACCGCTCCAAGGAGGGAATCTCAATCTGCCTGGAGTCCATGAACTATATGCGCGACTCATGGGAGCTTGACGATGCCGAGTTCAAGAGGCTGGACAAAATCATAAGGGTGCTCAGGAAGTATGACTACAGGATAATGATTGCAGGTCACTGTGCCATGATAGTTCCGGACGAGGCCCCCGAGGAAAAAAATGTTTCCACTGCCGTTGCCGCGAATGTTGATGAGGATTCTGATTTTGATGATGAGTACCTTGACGGGGATTCAGACGCATTGGAAATCGAGGAGACTGTCGATCCAGACGTGGAGCTTTCCAAAAAGAGAGCGCAGGTTGTCGCTGACTATCTCATTGAAAGGGGTGTCCGTTCGCCATCGGAAATCATTGTGGAGGGAAGGGGTTCATCCGAGCCAAGAAGCGACAACAACACCGAAGCCGGACGCAGAAAGAACAGCCGTGTGGAAATCATCCTGATGCGAAAGGTCGGCGTGTCCAGATAGATTTTTTGCAGAATTTTTCCAATATTTTCATTTGAAAAATCCGGCCTTGTGGTGTATAATTTTACATTATGGCAGAACAGACAATTGAAAATGCAAGCCCGGTTGGTCAGCAGATTAAAAATCTTGCCGGCTCCAAACCTGTTTCCTATTTGGTTTTCAACAAGCAGAAAATCAGTCTTGTTGCGAAAATCACCATCGGACGTGAGACCGACAACACCGTGGTCGTTGACAACAAGCTTGCCAGCCGCCACCACTGCGTCATCCAGAAAATCCAGAACGAATACTTTCTCAAGGACGAGGAAAGCACAAACGGCACATTCCTTAACGATGCCCGCATACCTTCGGACAAATGGGTAAAGCTCAATCCTGGTGACAAAATCACGGTTGGCAACTCCAGCATGGTGATTTCCTAGCGCGGGGCAGACTGCTTTTGATGTACACGGAAGCGGAACTGGACGTACTCAGAAAGAAGCTCTTGTCCATCAGAAACATGGAGACTCTTCCTTCTGAGGGGACCGTGTTCGACATGGTTGAAAGGACAATAAAGACTCTTGGCGGGGAAAGCAAGTCCTACAGGCCTCATGGAAAGGACAAGAATCCCGGTGGCCTGCTGGATTTTTGCGGCCAGAAAAAGGATGTCATTGTTGTCCCCGACCTTCACGCGCGTCCAGATTTTCTGATAAGGCTAATCGACTCGGACATTGACGGAATCACCGTTCTTGAGGCACTGAACAAGGGAAGCCTCATGGTTGTGTGCGTGGGGGATGGTGTCCATACGGAAACTCCCGGGCGCTGCCACGACAGGTGGATTTCGGCATACAAAAAATGGTCCGACGGTCAATGTGTGTGCCGGGAGATGGCTGAGGAAATGCTTGAGGCGTTCCAGACCATGTTCGTGGTGATGGAGCTGAAAAACTCTTTTCCGGCGGCCTTCCATTTTCTTAAGGGAAACCACGAGAATGTCCTGAACGTCAATTCCGGCGGGGACCATGGTTTCAGAAAGATAGCCATGGAGGGCCAGATGGTCTACGACTTTCTGGAGGAGCATTATTCCCAGGCCACGGCCTATATTATTTCGGAATTCGAGCACGCGCTTCCGATTGTGGCAATATTCGACAGGTTCGGAGTTAGCCATGGGGAGCCTTTCCGCTCCTTTTCAAAAAAGGAAATCATAGACTACAGGCGGCATCCGGAGGTTGTGCTGGGTTTCACGTGGACGGACAACGGTGACGTGAGCGACATGACCGTGGAGGAGCAGTTCCACGAGCTCAACAAAAAGGGGGACAGGACAAACTGTTTCTGGTTCGGTGGACACAGGCCGGTGGTCGGAAAATATCAGCTAAGGCAGGGCGGGGCCTATATACAGATTCACAATCCGCTGGAAATGAATGTCGCCAGGATCCACAGTGACGGCACATTCAATCTTGATTCTGACATCTATTCTGTGGTCAACTAATTTCAACTGACAAGACGAGGAGTGTAGACATGGCAAAAGTGGGTGGAGCGAGCGACAGGACCATTGACAATTCAGCCGGAAAAACGGCAGTCGGTCGGACATCGGTAGGGGATGCTACGGTCGTGGGGAGGACTGGCACATCATCAAGAAGTTCCCAGTCCGATGAGTCGGTCCCAAGACAGATTGGAAAGTACGTAAACATAAAGCCGCTTGGAGCTGGCGGAATGGGTGCGGTCTATATTGGCGAGGACCCGGAGCTTAAGCGCACGGTGGTTATCAAGACCATGCTGAAGACTGGCGGGAACAGAAGGGCAAGGTTTCTGCGTGAGGCTGGAATCCTTAGCGGCCTTACATCCCAGAGAATTGTCCGCTTCTACGAGACCATGGCATTCGGCGACAAGGAGTATGTAGTCCTTGAGTATGTAGAGGGAATGGACCTTGGAAAGATTCTTGAGAAAGACGGAAAACTTCCTCCCGAGCTTGCCCTGTGGATTTTGCGCGAGGTCTGCCGAGGACTAAAGATTGCGCACCACCAGAAGATTGTCCACCGCGACATCAAGCCGGCGAACATATTGATAGAGAAGGGAGCCAACGTAAAGATTGCCGACTTCGGAATCTCCGGGGTGGAATCCACCGACGACGAGGGTGAAAAAAAGACCTCCGCACTGATTTCCAATGTCAAAATCGTAAAGGCGGAGATTACAATGCACGGCGGAAACGGCTCCTCAAGCATGGGAACCCTGAGCTACATGGCCCCGGAGCAGATGACCAACGCGCACGAGGTTGACACAAGGGCCGACATCTATCCGCTCGGTGTAATGCTCTATGAAATGGTGACAGGATGCAAGCCGTACACGGAAAACTCCCTGCTCTCCCAGCACCAGAAGATTCAGGAAGGAAAGTACATAAAGCCATCCAAGCTGGTCAAGGGAATCCCCGGTGTCGTAAACCGGATAATCGCCAGGGCCATGAAGTTCAGGAAGGAGGAGAGGTTCGCTTCCGTTGACAAAATCATAAAGCTGATTGACAGATACCTCAGGGCGTTCAACGAAAGGGACATAAGGCAGGAACTCGCGAACTCCATAGTCAGCTATCCAAAGTCGCAGTACAAATACAGAACGGTGGTCTCCAAAAACAAAAAGCTCTACAAGATTGGTGGAATAGCGGCGGCTGCCATCGTGGGTGTGATTGGAATCATCTTCCTTATCAGGGGTGGATTCCGTTCTGGATTCATCCAGAAGTACATACTTTTCAAAAACTACACGCCTGTCACTGTGCAGCTTAGATTTGCGAACAGCGATATAGCCGGCTCCGGATTTTCACCCGCAGTCTACTTCTACCACTACAACACGGACCCCGAAAACTATATGCCCGGCGTTGAGATTTCCAAGGTGATAAATCCGCACACAAAGCTGGAGGTCATAAAGGACCGCTCCCACCCGGAGGATGAAACCAAGTTCGACTACATTCCGGTCATGGGATTCGACACGGACAAAAACGACCCGTCAATCCACAGGACAAAGACCATGTTCCTGAAGCCCGGAGACTACAGAATCAAAATCTGCATGGGACCTGTAATCATCTGGAGGACCATAAGGGTCGGGGCGTACACATGGTGGTCAAAGACATCCACGGGACAGGTTGACATCAAGCTCGACAACTTTATGAACGAGAGCCGCCGAATCACTTTTGCGCGTCCGGTTGTATACGACAGGCAGACAGGCGAGGACATAACCGACAAATGTGAGTTCGCGATTGTCTATATCGGCAAGAACCATGAGGACTCGGAGACTGTCACAAGTCTGAACGGCAAGACTCCGCTGAACGCAGATGACGTTGCATCCCTCAAAAAAGAGGACTGGGTGAGCGACGCTTACGGCGATGACGGAAAGAACTGTGCAATCGTCCATGTCTATGCTGGATGTCCGGGCTACGAGCAGGAAAAATTTGGTCTTGCGCTGGACTGGTACCAGGACAAGGTTTACATAAATTCTTCGCTGGAAAAAAAGGCTTCCGAAAAGTCGGAGAAATAGTCAAGGATGAATATTCTTGTGCTGACGAAAAATCTGGAGTCGTACAATTTTGATGCCTACCTTAGAAGCAATGGGTACAAGCCAATTGTCTGTCCGAGCCTGAATCTTGTTCTTGATTTTCAGCGTGAGGAAAAAATCGGTATGCTGATTTGCGACTTCAGATATTTCAAGTGCGACTCAAGAAATCCGTATGAAACATTGAGCGAAAAACTTGGTGGAAGGAAAATCCCGTTCATTTTTTACAACGACCCTTTTCCCGAATTCACCACCGAGGGATTCGTTGAACAGTGGAAGCGCACTCTTCTGCATTATTATGGCGAGCTGACTGTCTGGGCGGAGGAGTTTCTTGAATGTATGGCGGTTGCCGTAATCTGTGCGTCCGTCCGTGATTCCGATTCCCATGCTGATTTGGACACTGTGCAAAAAGTTGAGGGCGATGGAAAGTTTTTTATGGACAGCCTTGAAAAACTTCGTGCGCTTTTCAACATGCCTCCATCAAAGTTCAGTCTTTTCGAGACTTTCTTTAAAAATCCCGGAGAGGAGATGGACGCGGAGGAGCTTTGTCTCAGAATGTGGGGAAAATCTGACGAACACAGCATGGCGAACCTCTATTCCTACATCGCTTTTATAAGAAAGAGCCTGGTGGATTTTCCGAAGCTTGGCATGTCCATTGACAGAACCGGGAAGGGACGGTATGTTTTCCGCATGGACATTGACGCACTGCGAAAGGAGTTTGTATGAAAAAATCTGTTTTAATGAAAAAATCTGTTTTAATGAAAAAATCTGTTTTTATCCTTGCGGCACTTCCTCTGTTTTTGATTGGATGCAAGACCCCGCCAAAGATTGATCTTGTGGACTATAGTCCCATCGCGATTGTTTCCGTCTACTCAAATTCTTCGCTCCCATGGTATTCAAAGGAGGGTGAAAAAAATCCGGAAGACTCGCTTGTCACCTCCGATTTGAACAAGGTCATTGAAAAAAACAATCCAGAGTACCAGACTGTCCAGTCCCGTATTGACGACGCAGCCCACATTCTTGAAAAATGTCTCTCGGAAAACGGAGTGACGCTTGTGGACATGGATGCCGTGAAGAATACAACAGTCTATGGAAGCGGCTTCAACAAGTTTTACCAGCAGGCGACGACATCCACAGCCGCTGACGGATATATGGTCCTTGACTACAACGGAAATGCGAGGAACCGTTCAATTGCCAGGGAATCTGGTGCGGGCGGAACCCTCTTTGCTGAATTCATTTTCCAGAAGCAGAAAATCCAGAACGGACTTTTTGATGAGAATGTGGCCGCCAAGGTGACAATGAAAGTCTATGTCGCGGATTCCACAGGAAAAAAACTTTTGTACAGGACCTACAGGGGGCTTTCCCCGGAATCAATACCATACGACAACGGAAACTGGGACAGGGGAACTCTTGTCAGCTACTTCCCGGGCGTGGTCGAGTCCGTGGTAAATGCTTTCGTCATTGATTACTGCAACCTGGACTTTGGTTCCGACTAGTCCGCTCTCTCATTTGCGTTGATGAAGTCCAGCTTCATGTTCCTGAGTCCTTCGCTGAGAGAGACCTTGTAGATGTGCGGGTTCAGAATGCGTTTGTAGGAGCCGTCAAAAGTTTCCATCTGCTCCATCATTGTCGCGCGGCTGACCCTCAGCTGCTCTGAATCCGGGAGGCGTTTTTCCGTCCGCTTTCCGTTTTCGATTCGCTTTTTGAGCATGGGCCTCACATCGGATGCGGAGAGGGAAAAGTGTCTGTAGTCTATCATTGGATGGAAATATCTGTACTCCCTTCCCGGCGTGATTTTTTCTCCGTCAAGAGTGATTACGTCGCCCCTTGCCATTCCGTTTTCATCAAATAGCCTGTACACATTCTTGATTCCGGGATTCGTTGATTTTGTGGGATTGTCGCTGAACTTCATCACAGGAACCATGTTTCCGCTTCCGTCCGTCCTTGCGCACATTTTGTACACTCCCGAAAAACTTGATTCACTTCCGCCCGTCACCATGTTTGTTCCCACGCCCCAGCTGTCAACAGGGGAACCCGAAGCCACGAGTGCAGAAATTATTTCCTCCGTAAGCTCGTTCGAGACTGTTATGTAGGCATCCGAAAGTCCTGCGGAATCAAGCTCCTTGCGAACTTCGGACGAAAGATAGGCTATGTCGCCGGAATCAAGCCGCACCCCGAATCTGTGTCCGTTTTTGTGAAGCTCCGAGCCGACCGTGACTGCGTTTTTTATGCCGGATTTCAGGCTGTCGTAGGTGTCAATCAAAAACACTGTGCTTTCCGGGTAGATTTCAGCATACGCCCTGAATGCCTCAAGCTCGCTTGGAAACGAAAGAACCCACGAATGGGCCATGGTTCCCGCCACCGGGATTCCGAAAGCCTTTCCGCCAAGAGTGTTGCTTGTGGAGCTAGCCCCGCCGATGAAAGAAGCCCTTGTCGCGCTCATTGCACCGTCCGTTCCCTGCGCACGTCTCAGCCCGAATTCCATGACATCCTTTTTTCCGCTCGCAAGCCAGACCCTTGTGGTTTTTGTGGCAATCAGTGTCTGGAAATTGCACTGGTTCAGCACAAGACCTTCGATAATCTGGGCCTGTATTAGCGGTGCGTGGATTCTTATGACGGGTTCCTGCGGAAAAATCAGAGAGCCTTCGTTGAACGAGTACAGGTCGCCGGTAAAATGGAAGTCCCTAAGGTAGTCCAGAAATCCTTCCTCGAAAATCCCCTGTGAACGCAGGTATTCGATATCGTCCTCCGAAAAAGAAAAAGAGAGCAGGCGGTCGATGCAGGTCTCAATCCCCGCGAACACAGAGAACCCGCCGTTGAACGGATGCCTTCTGAAAAAAACATCGAAAACTACAGTCCTGTCCAGACCCTGCTTCCAGTAGCCCTGGGCCATCGTCAGTTCATAGAAATCGGTGAACAGTCCGCTTTGTTTTGTTCCTGTCTTTTCTGCCATAAGGTTTCCTGTTTTTTTAGTTGCTCGGGCGCTTGCAGTATTTGAATGTGAACCATGCGCCTGCGTAACGGCCTATGAATCTTGATGCCGCCGCCTTGAATTTCCATTTGAACGCCCACATTGAGTACAGTTTTCCCTTGCGGGATTTTTTGATGCAGTGCTCGACCGTTTTTTCGGGGTCCTTTCCGTGCCTTACCTTTGGTCTTGCGCCTCTTGAAGCTACGTTTGCAAATTCCGTGCTGACCGGACCCGGACAGAGTGCTGTCACCGAGATTCCTTTTGGCTTGAGCTCCGCCGCTATTGCCACGGAAAAACTGAGGACATAGGCCTTGCATGCTCCGTAGACCGCAAAGTTTCCGAGCGGCATGAACGAGGCAAGGGATGCGGTGTTTATGATTCTTCCTCCGCGGCCCATGTATGGAAGTGAAAAACCGGTTATCCCCGTGAGGGAGGTGCAGTCCAAATCGACCATCTCCATTTCGCGGTTGGTGTCCGTGTCTGCAAATTCTCCGTAAGTGCCGAATCCAGCGTTGTTGACAAGAACGTTTATGCGTATTCCACCGTCGGCCTTGGAGTTTTCAGCGTCAAGGAGATTTTTAAGTTCGTTGGCTCCATTTTTTCCGCTGATGTCAAGAGGGACGCATCTTACAGTTGGGTACTGCCCGCCATTTTTTTCGGCCTCGGATTCGATTCTGCGTTTGGTTTCCTCCAGCCTGTCGCTTCTTCTTGCAACAATCCAGATTTCGTCGGATGCCAAATCCTTTGTCCTTGGGTCATAGGATTTTGAAAAGTCCGCGCTTTCCTGTGCAAGCTGGCTTGCAAAACTTACACCCATTCCGCTGGATGCGCCCGTTACGATTATTATTTTCTTCATGCCAGAATTATATCATCAGACTTTGAACAGGTCTATCTGGCTTCCAATCTTTCCGATTGAATCCTTGACCTGGTCCGCAATGCCGTTGAGTGCCGCTCCCGTCTCGTTGATTTTTCTGGCTCCGGTGCTCATTTCGTCCATGCTGTTCTTCATCACGTCGGCAGTGTCCTTAAGTTTCTGGACTTCATCAAGAATGGCCTTGTTTCCAGCCGACATTTCGACCGATGCGCTTCGGACTTCTATTGTACTGTCGTTCATGGAGTGGAGAGCCTCGCTAATCTGCTGTGAACCGATGTTCTGCTCCTCCATGGCGGATTTTATCTGCATGACAAGCTCGTCCGTGTCCTGAATTTTGCGTGAAAGAGACTCGAATGCCTTGCTTGAATGGGATGATGCCGTAACGACATCCTTGATAGAGTCCTTGATTTTGTTGAGCTGGTCTCCGATGGTCTTGGACTGTGCGGAAGATGTTTCGGAGAGTTTACGGATTTCGTCCGCGACAACACTGAATCCTTTTCCCGCTTCACCCGCGTGGGCTGCCTCGATGGCTGCGTTCATGGCGAGAAGGTTTGTCTGCTCGGCTATTGAGCTGATTGCGGCGTTTGCGTCCTGAAGCATTGCGGACTGCTGTTCAATCTGCTGGATCCGTCCGTTCACGTCCTGCTGCTGCGTGAGACCGGTCTGGGTGTCCTTCCTCAATGAGTCAAAGGATTCCGACATCTTGTCAACAGAAGAGGTGACAGACGAAATGTTTCCAATCATCTGCTCGACGGCTGCCGATGCCTGCTGTACTTTCTGCGACTGGTCTTCTATCATGTCTTCCAGCGAGTTTATGTTTGCGGCTGTCTGGTTTACTGCTCCAGCTGTCTCGTCAACACCCGCGCTCTGGTTTACAATCTGGCGGTGCACGCTGTCAATGTTCGCGATAATCTCCGTGATTGCCGCAGCCGTATCCTGTGCCGAGGCTCCCAAATCATCACCGACGGTTCCAAGTGCTTTTTTGGATTCCTGCAGGTTGCTTACAATTCCGTGGAGCTTTTTGACAAATCCGTTGAATCCCTTTACAACGTCTCCAATCTCGTCGTTGGTCGCGTCTGGGATTCTCTGGGTAAGGTCCGCGTTTCCGCTTGCAATCTTCGTGATTGAATGTTTTACGGTCTTCAGAGGTCTGGTCAAAATCGTTACAAGTACGGACGCTATTATGGCGGCCACAAGTATTGTCACCACAGTGGAAATGGCAATCGCAATCTTCATCTGTGTGAGTCCCTTGAAATAGAAATCGTAGGGGGCGACCGCAAAAACTGTCCAGTCAGTGTCGGCAATCTTTTTGTATGATGCAATCAGATGCACTTTCAGGTTTGGATCGACAAAATCCTCCGTGTCCTCTTTTCCGCTGAATATGTTGTTGAGGACAACTCCCAGCTCCTGTGTCTCGTCAACTTCTTCCTCGCTTTCGTTTTCATCGGTGCCTTCGTTTGCGTTGGCGACCGTGGTTTTTGTTTTGTAATTGATTACCGACGGGTGCATTCCTTCGCCCACGTCTATTTCGGAAATGGTTGTCTGTATGGCGTTTCCGCTGATTACCATTACAAGGGAGCCGATTGGGTAGCCCTCGCTTCCATAGACAGGGACTCCGTAGTGCTGCAGGATTGAATCGGTAACAGTACTGAACGTTGGGTCCGAGACAAAGTTTTTACCCGCAAAGGACTGCTTGAAGTATTCCCGGCTCGCAAAGTTCATTGTTCGTCCGTCTGCTGTTATGGAGTTTCCTTCCTTGTCGTAGAACGCTATGTTCTGGTAGCGTCCGTTGGATGCCGCCGCGATTCCCTGAAGCTGCATATTTTTTTCCGCAAGGGACAGGGTTTCGTCCTTCACAAACGCAAGTTCCGAAAGGGAATGGAGCACGGAGAAGTTTCTTTCGTTCACGGCCTCAATCTGGTGGGCTGTGTCCACTGCAAGTCCCTCCAGTTCTGAGAATACGGCCTGGGTCATGCTTCGGGCAGAAATTCTATAGGAAATAAATCCGATTGTGAGGCTGGCAATCAGTACGATTGGCAGGAACAAAATTAAAAGTTTAGTTGTAAGTGTAAGTCTTACGCTTGATGCCTTGCTCATAGTTTACTCCAAGTACTTGTTTTTCGACTTTTTTGAAAATACCACTTTTTTGAAAAATTTGATTTTTATTTCCTTGGTTTTATTTTATAATATACCAATAATTTACATGTGTCAAAATTTTCGTAGTAAAAAAAGTAAAAAAAATCGCCTAGAACCTCTTTACAAGCGCAAAAAGCTGTCTCCTCGTGATTGTGGTGTAGACCGGGCGACCGTGCGGGCAGTGTGGGTCCGGAAGAAGCAGGGCCTGTTTTGCAATCCATGAGGCCATCTTTTCGTCGAGCATGTCACCGTCCATAACGGCCATCCTACATGCGGTGCTTGCCGCCACAGCGTTTATCATGTCGTGCGGATGTATTCGCCTGTCCAGCAAATCCCGTGCCAAATCAGCCTCGCTTCCTTTCCATCTTGCGGGGACCGTTGAAAATTCCCATCTGCCGTTTCCGCAGTTTTTGCCGGTGAACCCAGCCTGCTCAAGCGAATCCGCAATTTCTTCTATATATTTGTCATCCGCCGGGGAACTTGTGTTGACGGTGTAGGGAACCAGAAGGACCTGTTTTTCGCCCGCTGCATCCATAATCTGATTGTAGATGTAGCGTTCGTGCGCTGCGTGCTGGTCGATTATGTAGAGCGTGTCGTTTTTTTCTGCAATCAAAAAAGTTCCCAGTGCCGAGCCGACAAAATGGAAGCCCGATTCTGCATCGTCGTTTTCTGAGGGAACATAGTTTGGCCGGGTGGGGTGCCCTTCAACCGATGCGGAATCAAGGGGCGCGGAATCTTTTTCAAAATCTTCCTCCGGGGATGCGACCGCAAGTTCAGCGAGCTTTGAGACGTAGGATTTTGTTGCGGAATAATTCTGCGCTGAGTTTTTTGATGGAAAATCTTCCGTTGTCCTTCTGAAAAAAGCCGACCGCCTGTCCGAGCCGATTGAGTATGTCGCTTTGTGTGGCGCGGGCATGTCCAAATCAAGTGACGGACTTTCATCTTCAAAATCTGATGAGGCCTGCTCGACCATTGTGTGCATGGTGTACTGTTTGTAAAAATTTCTTGACGTGGTGCTGACCTGGTGGTGGAGCGGATTTATGTCCTTGAACCTTGCCTCCCTTTTTGCTGGGTGGATGTTGAAATCGACCAGAGCGGAATCCATCTGCACAAAAAGACATGCGACCGGGTGGGTTCCGTTTGGAAAAAATCCCTGCGCCCCGTACTCGATTGCCTGGACCAGCGAATACTCGTTGATTCGTCTTCCGTTTACGTAGATGTAAATATTTTTTCTGCTGCTGCGGGAAACCGACGGAGACCCAAGCACAAGCGTGAACGACCATGAGCCGTCCCCTGATTCTGATGAGACCTCGTGGAAGTCCTCCTCGTTTTCAAAAAATTCCATGGTCTGAACAAAACGCTGGGTAAGTGTCTGTCCCGCCGGAAGAGAAAGTTTTTTTTCGCCGTCCATCGTAAGGTTGAAGGCAATGTCCGGTCTCGGAAGGACTTTTTCCTCAAAGGTTGAGCGGCACAAAGTTCCCTCGCTTGCAGGTCTTTTTAAAAACTGTCTTCTTGCCGGAAAATTTTCAAACAGGGCCGATGTCTGGACTATTGTTCCTCCCGCCGACGCTGCCTGTGTGATTATGTGGTCCTCGGTCACGGACGCATTCATTTTCCATCCGCCGGAAATTATTTCAAGCCTGGACACTGCCGCCATGGAAGAAAGAGCCTCGCCCCTGAATCCGAGCGTGGTCAGGCGGAGCAAATCTGTTTCGTCCGAGATTTTGCTTGTTGCATGGGGACGCGCACAGTTTTCAAGGTCGTCCCTTGTCATTCCGCATCCGTTGTCAATCACGCGGATTTTTTCTATTCCGCCGCCGACAGTCTCTACAGAAATTTCGCTCGCACCTGAGTCAACAGCATTGTCCATAAGCTCCCGGACTATTGCGTTTGGCCTGTCTATAACTTCACCCGCCGCAATCTTTCTTGCAACCTCCGCATTGAGTGTCCGCACGGGATTTTTTTTGGCAACCTTGTTTTTAATTTCTTCCATAATATATGGAGCATAGCACAAAAGAATGGAAAAATCATTAAAAATTTGTTAAAATGATTGTATGATGCAGACGCTGGAAGAAAAAAACGCAAAAGAATTCGCAGAATTTTGGGCGGACAAGGGCGACGAAAAGCAGGAGTCCCAAAGGTTTTGGATTGATTTGCTGCAAAACATAGTGGGTGTTGAAAATCCAACGAAATACATCGAATTTGAAAAGCGTGTAAAAATTTCACATACAAATTTCATCGACGCATACATTCCATCCACAAAAGTTTTAATCGAGCAGAAGGGAAGAAAAATCGACATCCACAAGGCTTACGAACAGAGCGACGGTGCGGTTCTTACGCCTTTTGAGCAGGCAAAGCGATACGCCGACGAGCTTCCAAATTCGATTCGGCCCCGCTGGATTGTCGTTTGCAATTTTTCTGAATTTTTGATTTATGATTTGGAAAACCCGCATGGCGAACCTGAACAGATTTTCCTGAAAGACCTTCCAAAAGAATTTTACCGACTGCAGTTTCTTGTTGACCGGAAGAACGAAAACATCCGCCGGGAGGAAGAAATCTCGATTGAGGCGGGAAAGCTGGTCGATAAACTCTACCAGACTCTTTTGCCTCAATATAAAAGTCAGGACGAAAAATCCTTGCGCTCGCTAAACATTCTTTGCGTCCGAATTGTTTTCTGTCTGTATGCCGAGGACGCGGGGCTGTTTGAGACTCGCACTTCCTTTGAGGATTACATCCGTGGTTTCAATCTGCAGAATGTGCGAAAGGGATTGATTGAGCTTTTCAAGGCGTTGGACACAAAAGTTTCCGACCGGGACGAATACGATGAGAGCCTAAAGCCATTCCCCTATGTGAACGGAGGTCTTTTCAAGGACGAGAACATTGAGATTCCAAACTTCTCGCAGGAAATTGTGGATGTGATTGTCAATGACTGTGCCGTTTTCAATTGGAGCGAAATCAGTCCGACGATTTTCGGTGCGGTCTTTGAATCCACATTGAACCCGGAGACACGAAGAAATGGCGGAATGCACTACACCAGCATCCAGAACATTCACAAAGTGATTGACCCGCTTTTTCTGGACGACCTGTACTCCGAGTTTGAGCAGATTGTTGGTTCGGCTGCGCTCACCAACCTCATCACCGGTACCAACCTCTCCAACCGTACCAGCCGTTCCCTGTGCGGAGTCGAAGGGCATAACAAAAAACTTTCTCCAAAAGAACGCACCCAAGCACTTCACGCTTTCCAGACAAAACTCGGTTCGCTCAAATTCCTTGACCCGGCATGTGGAAGCGGAAATTTTTTGACTGAAACATATCTTTCTCTGCGCCGTCTTGAAAACAAGGTCATCTCGATTCTGAACAAAGGCGAAAAGGCATTTGGATTCGATGAGTTCATCAAAGTTCACATCAACCAGTTCTACGGAATAGAAATCAACGACTTTGCCGTGACTGTCGCGAAAACCGCACTGTGGATTGCGGAAAGCCAGATGGTCGCGGAGACGGAAGCGATTCTGAGCCAGAACATTGATTTTCTTCCGCTCAAAACAGGCGCGAACATTGTTGAGGGCAACGCACTGCGGATGAACTGGGCAACCCTGTCCACGGAAAAACAGACAGAATTTCTTTTTGTTGACACGCTGAATCTGTATGACGAAGCGGATTTTGATGGTGCAGGCGAAGTCCATTCACAGGAGATGGAAGAGCAGCTTCTTTACGGAAAGCACATAGAAAAACTGAATGCCCGCGTCCGCAAAGTGGAAAAGAAAAAGCCCGCAAAAGAAAATCCGGAGCCGATTGTCTACGACTACATAATCGGGAATCCTCCGTTTGTGGGATATGCGTATCAAACAGAACGCCAGAAAGAGGATTTGATGTTCGTTGATAAGAACATCGGGAAAAATATCGACTATGTTTCCGGATGGTATATAAATGCCGCCAAACTTATTAATAATACGAATACAAAATGTGCCTTTGTTTCCACAAATTCAATTTGCCAGGGAGAACAAGTAGCAGGACTTTGGAAAACTTTGTTTGAGAATAATAATATCCAGTTTGATTTTGCATACAGGACATTCGTCTGGGATTCCGAAAGTTTTCAAAAAGCTCAAGTTCATTGTGTAATTCTTGGATTTAGCAACAGGACCAGCCCGCAGAAAGAAAAAGTCATTTTCGATGAAAATAAAAATAAGCTCGTTGTAAAGAATATAAATCCATATCTGATTGACGCTCCGACAGTCTTCATTGAAAAACGAAAGAATCCGCTTTGCAATGTCTCAAAAATCAATAAGGGAAGTCAGCCAACCGACGGTGGAAATCTGATTATCAGTGCCGAGGAATATGATGAATTCATAGGGAAAGAGCCAAATGCAAAAAAATTTATCAAGGAGTTTTTGGGAGCAGAAGAATTCATCAACGGTAAAAAACGCTATTGTCTGTGGCTTGCAAACGCAAGTCCTGCTGAACTTAGAAAAATGCCGCTCATTATGAAACGTGTTGAAGCTGTAAAAGAAATGCGCCTTTCAAGTTCAAAAGAAGCAACCAGAAATTGGGCTGCATATCCGTATTTGTTTACAGAAAACCGACAGCCCGAAAGCGGATACTATCTTTTGATTCCTCGTGTGTCATCTGAAAAACGCAGCTACATTCCGATTGGCTATGTGTCGTCAGAAATAATTGCAAGCGATGCCGTTCAACTTGTTCCGAATGCCACCCTATATGAATTTGGTATTCTTACAAGCTCCGTTCACAATGCGTGGATGCGTGTGGTTTGTGGTCGTTTAAAAAGCGACTATCGCTACTCAAACGATATCGTCTACAACAACTTTCCATGGTGCAATCCTACGGACGAGGAGAGGGTCAAAATTGAACAGACTGCCCAGGCAATCCTCGATGTTCGCAAAAAATATCCGGACAGCACACTTGCGGATTTGTATGACGACACTTTCATGCCAAAGGATTTGCGAAAAGCGCACGAAGCAAACGACAGGGCGGTGAAAAATGCCTATGGATTCAAACATGGCATGACGGAATCGGAAATTGTGGCGGAGCTGTTCAGATTGTATGTAAACTTGATCCATACATCATAAATCTGATTTTTATCCGTTCCGGGTTCCGTTGACCTCTGTGTTTGGTGTGAACAAATCCAGAACCGGTGAGTCGTCGCCGCTTTTTGATTTTTTTTGCCGGGTCTTTTTTGCTTCGGTCCCAGAGTTTTCGCTTCCGTCGTCCGCTTCATCGGGGCTGTTCATCAGAATCTGGATTTTGCCTTCGATTTCGTCAATCTCCTTTTCCATTCCCCTTGCAAGCTTGATTCCTTCCTCAAAATTTTTAAGGGCATCCTCAATGCTTATGTCGCTTCTCTTTATTGCCTCGCTGATTTCTTCCAGCTTCCTGAGTTTTTCTTCAAAGTTTTTCATATCGTTCTCCCATTTGACTAGTTTTCCACGGTGGCGACAATTTTTCCACGCGCGGGTCGGATTATTATTTTTTCACCGGCTTTGGTTTCGTCTGGCCCGCGGATTACTTTTCCTGTTTCCGCGCTTGTCACCATCGAATACCCCCGGTCAAGGATTGTCTGCGGGTTGCAGTTTTCCAGAATCTGCTCGCACTGTTTGATTTTTTGCCTGCGGTTTTCAATCAGGTCGCTCATGTTTTCCAGAAGCTCCTCGCGTGCGGAATCAAAACGAATCTGTAGCGGCTGTTCTATTCTTCTAATCTGGCTCTCCATGTTCTCCGGCTGGAAAAGTTTCAGCGTCATCTTCAGGTGTGAAATCCTTGTGGAGACCGTCGTGAACATTTCGTTCCTTGACTCCTGGATTTTTCCGATGATTTCCTGTTTGACCGGGACAGCCATTTCCGCTGCGGCAGAAGGTGTTGATGCCCTTACGTCTGCTGCATAGTCTGATAAAGCCCAGTCAATCTCGTGACCCACTGCGGAGACTGTAGGTATTTCGGAATCGGCAATGGCGCGCACAACATTTTCGTCGCTGAACGGAAGAAGGTCCTCCAGTGAACCTCCTCCGCGACCGACAATCAGCACGTCGCACAGCTTCCAATAGTTTGCGGCCCTTATCATTTTGACAATGGTTTCTGCGGCCCCATCTCCCTGGACCTGTGCCGGAAGTACAACCACGTTCACCCTGTCGTTCCGTCTCCTTATAATCTGCATGACATCCCTGATTGCGGCTCCGGTGGGGCTTGTGACTATTCCGACCGTTTTAGGGTAGAGCGGGAGACTTTTTTTTCTTGCGGAATCAAAAAGCCCTTCGGCATCAAGAAGCCTCTTCCGTTTTTCAATCATCTCCATTATGTCGCCAATACCGGCCTGCTGCATGGATGTGATTATAATCTGATAGTTTCCCCTCGGACCGTAGACTGAGATTCCGCCACGCACGTTCACCATCATTCCGTCTTTCGGCCTGAAATTCAAGGCTGATGCCCGCCCCCTGAACATGACCGCAGAAATCTGGCTCTCCCTGTCCTTGAGTACAAAATAGAGATGCCCGGATGCCGAGTTGATTTTGAAGTTGGATATTTCCCCTTTCAGCTGCACATTCGGAAAGGTCCCCTCCAGCATGGTCTTTATGAGGTTGGTCAGCTGGGTGACGGTCATAACATTGTCTTTCTCTTCCATTATATAGATTATATATCATAAGCGGTTGCCTTTCAACAACCTTGCATTTTACAAATAAACGGTGTATTCTTTATATGTTATCTATCAAAAATAGATTAGGAGTAATTTATGGTTAGTTACAAAGAGATTGGCCTTGTGAACACAAGACACATGTTCGAGGCCGCAATGAAGGGTCAGTATGCAATCCCAGCCTACAACTTCAACAACATGGAGCAGATGCAGGCAATCATCCAGGCTTGCGTTGAGTCAAAGTCACCTGTAATTCTTCAGGTCTCAAAGGGCGCACGCAACTATGCCGACAAGTTCATCCTCCGCAACATGGCGCGCGGTGCTGTCGAGTATGCCCACGAGCTTGGATGCGACATTCCGATTGCCCTCCACCTGGATCACGGTCCAAACTTTGAGGTCGCAAAGGACTGCATCGACAACGGCTTCTCCTCCGTTATGATTGACGGTTCAGCACTCCCTTATGACGAGAATGTTGCGCTCACAAAGCAGGTCGTCGAATATGCCCACGCACACGATGTAACTGTCGAGGCGGAGCTTGGTGTTCTTGGCGGTGTGGAGGATGATGTTGCGGCAGAGGAATCAAAGTACACAAAGCCGGAGGAAGTTATTGACTTCACATCAAAGACCGGATGCGACTCCCTTGCAATCTCCATCGGAACTTCACACGGACGCTGCAAGTTCACACCGGAGCAGTGCACCAGACGCGATGACGGAACCCTTGTTCCACCGCCACTTGCATTTGATGTTCTCGCCGCAATCGAAAAGCAGCTCCCTGGATTCCCGATCGTTCTCCACGGTTCATCATCAGTTCCACAGCAGTATGTAAAGGAAATCGAAAAGTACGGCGGAAAGATTCCAAACTCTGTCGGTATCCCTGAGGAACAGCTCAGAAAGGCAGCAAAGTCAGCTGTATGCAAAATCAACGTTGACTCAGACGGCCGCCTCGCAATGACAGCAGCAATCCGCCGCATTTTCACAGAGCAGCCTGATGTGTTCGATCCACGCCTCTATCTGGGACCAGCACGTGAGGAGCTCAAGAAGATGTACATGGACAAGAACGTGAACGTCTTTGGAAGCGCAGGACACGCTCTGGACTAGAATGATACCCCAATGCCCAACGGCATGAAAGGTGATTAAAAGAAAAGGCCCCGCTCGTTTTGAACGGGGTCTCTTCTTTTTGGGCAGCCTTTTGTCTACCACTTTTTTCCCATAATCAGCCGCACCAGTGCTATCAATATTACCGTGCCGCCAATTCCAATCAGTATGGTGACAAGCCAGTTCCCGTTGAGCTTCAGCAGGCTCGCAATTCCAGAACCGATTGCGCCTCCGATTATTCCAAGGAGTGCGTTCATCCAGAACCCGTGCTTGCTTTTCATCAGGAGTCCCGCAATCCACCCCACGAACGCTCCGACAAGAATTGTTACGACGATTGACCAAACTGTAGACATTTTCCGCTCCTTTCCTAAGCTTTTGCCCATAAAATGCTGATGTTTTTTCACTTTCCTTAATAAAAATTATAGCATATTTATTCATTTTTTGTTAAATTACTTGTAGGGATTTTTTTCCTGTAACTAAATTTTATTTGAGGCGTTTTCTATGGCTACAATTTCCTGGAACAATTTGAACAAGCTGGCAAGTTTCAAGGAGCTGAAGGAATTCAAGAATTCAGTTTCCCTGACAAAGGTTCTCTCCGGTGCGGCAGGTGTTAAGCGTGTCGCGGAATTCTCCATCCCGATGGGCGGCGGACTGGTTTACAACTACGCTGCGAAAAAGGTCAACCGCCAGTTGATTTCAGCTTTCAAGAAAGTCGTAAAGGAAGCCCAGCTGCTTGAAAAATACGAGGCACTGTACAATGGCGACATAATCAACACCGGCGAAAAACGCATGGTCCTTCACCAGCTCACACGCGGACAGCTCGGAAAGGATGTCGTGGTTGACGGAGTGAACAAGCGCACGTTCTATGTGGAGCAGCAGAAAAAGATTGCGGATTTCGCCAACGCCGTGCACACCGGAAAACTTTTGAACGAGAAGGGCGAAAAATATACAACGGTCTGCCAGATTGGAATCGGTGGCTCGGATTTGGGACCCCGCGCAATGTACCTCGCACTGGAGAACTGGGCAAAGGCGAACAACAAGTTCAAGATGGAGGCGCACTTCATTTCCAATGTCGACCCCGACGATGCCGCCGCCGTTCTCGATTCAATCGATGCCTCCAAGACAATCTTCATACTCGTGTCAAAAAGCGGAACAACCCTGGAGACACTCACCAACGAATCATTTGTCAAGAACCACCTCAAGAGGAAGGGTCTTGAATCATCCAAGCACATGATTGCGGTGACAAGCGAAACATCCCCGCTGGTTGGAAACCCTGACTACATGGCAGCGTTCTTCATGGACGACTTCATCGGTGGACGCTACTCATCAACATCTGCTGTCGGTGGAGCCATACTCAGCCTTGCGTTCGGACCGGACGTTTTCTCTGACTTCCTGAAGGGAGCAGCCGAGGAGGACAGGCTTGCGACTGAAAAGGACGTTACAAAGAACCCGGCCCTCATGGACGCATTGATTGGTGTGTTCGAGCGCAACATAATGGACCTTCCGTCAACGGCCATACTCCCGTACTCACAGGCGCTTTCAAGATTCCCCGCACATCTCCAGCAGCTTGACATGGAGTCCAACGGAAAGAGCGTCAACCGCTTCGGAAAGAAAATCAACTACCTGACGGGACCCGTAATCTTTGGAGAGCCTGGCACAAACGGACAGCACTCGTTCTACCAGCTGCTCCACCAGGGAACCGACATTGTTCCGCTCCAGTTCATCGCATTCCAGAAAAACCAGAAGGGCAGCGACATCACAATCAAAGGCTCGACCAGCCAGAAAAAGCTCTGCGCAAACGTTGTGGCCCAGATAGTCGCATTCGCACTGGGAAAGGACGACGAGAACCCGAACAAATTCTTTGCGGGAGAAAGACCGTCCAGCCTAATTTACGGAAAGGAAGTCAACCCGATGTCCCTTGGCGCGCTGCTCGCACACTATGAAAACAAGGTCATGTTCCAGGGCTTCCTTTGGAACGTAAACAGCTTTGACCAGGAGGGAGTCCAGCTTGGAAAAAAACTTGCCACGGCAGTCCTCTCCGGCGAAATGTCCGGCGCACTAAAAGCCTATGCGGATTTGCTTATAAAATAGAAGAAAATAAATATCCCTTTGTCCGTATGGGCGTTCCCGCCGTTAGCTCCGCTAACGGCGGTCGGGCTTTCCGCCACTACGCTGTCGCTCCGGCCCCGCAATGCGGGTCTGCCCTGCGGGCATGGCTCCAATCCCTAACGCGGGAAACTCCCGTTCCACATTATTTCTAAACAATCTTTAAAATTTTATAAAATTTGCCGATAAAGATGCATGGAAAACTGAACGTTCGGTTTTTGTTTGGATTTTTTGGAGATTTTGGCAAATTTATATTGGAAACCTCTAAAAACTTCAGTTTTTAGAGATTGCCTATTGCCATATTGAAAAAAACGGTGTATTCTTATGGTTGGACATTGGAAAATTTTAAGGAAATTTTTCGTTGCCGATTAAAAATACTGGAATCAAGCAAATCCTTGTTTGGGTCCGTCGTTCTTTTCATATATGGTCTGCTTTGGGGCAAGTCTTCGGAATCTGGCTTCAAGGTGCATGCCGCAATCTATAGCCGGTCCATCAATATGGGCTGACGCATTTATCAAAAGTCATCCAAAAAAAAAGTTTCTAAAGAATAAATCTGTTTCCCCGTTGTGGGAATGTTGTTTTATAATTTGATAAGGGATCGCCATTTGGTTGGGATGTGGGAGATAAAGGAGTTAGCCATGAGAGTGACTGAGGGAAAATTTTTTGTTAAGCAGATTTTTGTTGCAGCCGCAGTGTTTGCGGGAATGTTTTTTCTTGGCTGTGAGATAGGTCTTGGACCCGCGGTTGACACAGAAGCTCCAGAAGCGTTCATCACCTATCCGGAAGTCAGTACGGCCGCAAGGGGAACAATCACACTGAGCGGAACCTGTACAGATGACACCAAGGTTGAGCGTGTCATAATAAAGTCCCTGTACAATGCCGACAACAAAAGCCTAAGCTTCCCCGCTGACCGTTCATCAGATGCTGCCCCTCTCGCCACGGTGGCACCAAACGGAGAGAATTGGGACATTCAGCTCGAATACGACAGCGCCACGGACACATACTCCATAGGAGGCACACCCCTTGGACATCTCCCGGATGGAACCTACGTGGTTGATGTTCTTGCGGAGGATGAGTACAGAAAATCAACACCAGCTTCCCGCTCTTTTGACATTGACAACACTCCACCGGTGTTTTTGCTTTCCAATCCTACATCTCTGGAGGGAACTCCAGGAACACCTTATGGACGTATAGTTAAAGTGACCGGTACAATAGCGGACTCCCATTCCATTGATAAAATGGAGGTTGTTGCCTACAGGGAGAACGGCGACCCAATAACCCTTGCCAAAAGCGAATTCTCTGGATTCGACAAGGCCAACACGTCCGTTGTCATTGCGAACTACAGCGCGGACGACGAGGAGGATTTTGCCGCCCTTGACGAGACCGACAAGGCCCTCCAGAGAAACTATGTGGCACTCATGGGCGAGACTGGAAACATACTCCAGAATTCGCCAAGCTCCTACGAGCCTGTGACAGTGAATATCGCTGTAAAACTTACCGACAACACTGAAAACAACTCCAACAGGGCCGGAAACGTAAGCGAATATTCTTACATAACATCTCCGCTTGCGACAATAACTGGACCTCTTGCGGGACGTGCGGCGGACAAACCGTTTGAGGCAATCGACTACATGAACATCCTCAACGGATCCTACACCGGACCCGGAAAGGACGAGGTCAAAAATGTCCTTCTTGGAAATGGCGACAACTCGACATACAAGTATCTGAGCCACGACAAGTCCACCACGAACCACAGCTGGCTCTCCATGGCCGTAAGTCCGGACAATGCCCCGACTTTCGTTGTTGATGACTGTGACCTTGATGGCAGGGAGCTTGATGGAACATGGAACGGAATACGCAACGGCTCCACACTGTCAATCAGCGTGAACGCAGGACGCGACAAAGTTGCTTTCAATCCACAGAATCTGTCCGTAAAGATTTATGCGGCAGCGGGAAATGGAACTTTTGTTCAGGGAGTTGACCCGGTAATCACTTTCTCCAAGGACACCGATGACCAGTATGCTTCCGGCAGCAAGCCTTTTACAGACATAAACGGTGCAAGCGTGTTTACACTTTCGGACAGGCAGGACGGAACGTTTAAGCTCCACCTTCCGGACACCCTCACTCTGACTATTGGCGGAAAATATTATGTCGTGGTCGAGGGAACGGACACCTATGGAGTTGATATTGTCCCATCCAGCTACGAGGGCTATGGTTTTGCAATTGCATCGAACGGCACAGCTCCGTCTGTCGAGTGTGACGAGGCAAAAAAATATTACAAGGGCGAGCATCTCTATACTAATTCCGCGACCGGAAAACTCACAATAAAGATTGCGGACAAGGATACGGATCTTAAGACTTTGGCAGCCGACATTGATGTTGTTGAGTACGAGGTCAAGTATTATGCAGGAAAGTATGACACCATTGAAGTAATCAACGCAAATGAACTGACCCCTGTGGCCAGCGGAACCGCATACAATGGAAAACTCCATCCTTCCGACCTTGTTTTAATATCTGGAGAAACAAAAAAATGGACGACAAAAATTCCTCTTGGCGCATGTCCGGCATCCGGTGCTGACAACTACACTATTGTTGTCAGAATCAAGACCTACAACGGCTCATCTTTTGGCGACTGGATTACATACCTTGTCTACGCTGACGCGAAGGGACCCGCAATCACCGTCACAAATGCGGAGCTTCAGGGGACTGGGGAAAAGAAAATAACACCAAGCAGCAGCGGCTACAAGACCTCCACGGACACAAATGGAGACACTGTATACAAGTACCGTCTCATGGGCAAAATGTCCGATGTTGGCGGAAGCGGTGTAACGAAAATCAGAGTCAAGTACAATGACGGAAGCTGGAACGACATAGTTGAGCCGAAGGTTGTTGACGAGTTTGGCTGGAACTATGACCTTGATGTCCACGAGGGCAAAAACCAGACCATACAGATACTTGCCTATGATGATGTTGAAAACGAGTTTGGCCCGATGACCCTGGGCAACATAACCATGGACTTCAATCCACCGACAATAAAGCTTGCAAAGGTCAACGATGTTGAGGTCAGCAACAATGCCGTGGCGCAGTACTATAATGCCAGTCCTGTAAATTTGAAGTTCAGTGGTGAAGATAAAATAGGCTCCATTACGGATCCTGCGGGAGTTACCATACCCCTGGTAAAGAAAGATGGTGAGACTTCTTCACCCGATCCTTCAAGTTACATCATCAATACCTCCACCAGTAGCGGCACTGTGCAAATTAATGATAACGGACTTTGGGAAGTCCATGCCTATGCGGAGGATTCATCCGGCCAGAAGAGCAACGAGCTTGTGGTGAAGACCACCGTGGACACAACCAAGCCTGTCATCTCACAGATTTCCATTATGGGAACGGATAGAAACAATTACTACGCGAACGACACCCTCCAGTTTAAAATCAGGTACACGGAGACTCTTTCGGGACTTGCGAAGGCGGGATTCAGCATCCATACTCCTGACATGGCGGCAAATACCTGGACAGTGGAAAATGATACCACCGAACTTGCCGGTAAGGGAACGTCCGTGGAGACCACAATAACCGCGTCAGGATTTGAAAGCGAAAATGGCGGCAAAAACCAGATAAGGGTGTGGCTCTATGATGCTGCCGGCAACAAGAGCGATCCATTTGATTTGGATGTCTATATCGACAAAACTCCACCGGAAGTTGCCGTGGGCTGGCTTGGAAAGACCGATTCAGTTCTGGAGGAGATTCCGGGAACCGTATACCACAAGGGCACTGTCACCCTGTATGGAACTGTGTCGGACGAGGGTGGTGTCGCTCCTCTGACATTCACCATGGGCGGAACGGAGATTGATGACGCTGCAATCACTTACACAAACTCATCAGGCCTGAATATTGATGATGAGTCCACATTCTTCCAGTCAGCCGCGAACTGGCGGGACTATGCCGCAATTGTGAATAAATATGAAATAAAGGGCTGGAAGGTGGTTCTCACAAATCCACCGGACGGAAAACTCACCGTTGTTGCCGAGGACATGTCGGGACAGACGACTTCAGTCTCCAACTTTGTGACACTTACAAAAGATACCGATGCACCGAATCTGCACGTTACAAATCTGGGAGACGATGTGGCCATAATGACCATACGCGAAACCGACCTCAGCAACAATAAATTCACCCTGCGCGGAACATGGAACGATTTGAAGGACGAGGACGACCCGGCAAGCGGAGGTTCAGGAACCAAGACCCTCACATGCAAGGTAGGAAGCACCAACGTTCCTGTCAATTCATCATCTGCACCACAGACAACAGCAAGCGCGAACTGGTCGATAGAATTGTCAAAGGATGTTCTTGGACTTGGACCTGTGGGTGACATAGTTCTTGTTGCGACCGACAATGTTGGCAATTCAAGTTCCGTGACCATTTCTGGAGTTGTGGCCGACTACCAGAAGCCGACAATCGGACTCTCAAAAGTTGACGGCGTTGCAAAGACAGAATGTGATGAACTCTACGGAAAGGCGGATTCAAGCCTTGCACTTGAGATTTCCGCTGACGACGACTGGGGCATCGACAAGATAGAGGTGGTGGAGTCAAAACTTAACGGGGCCGATTATACACTTGGCGGTAAATTTGCGTACGCAATGGGTACGAAGAAAGCCACGGTGACACTTCCTCGCGATGGAAGCTGCGACGGACTCTGGAGCATCACTCTCAAGTCCACCGACAAAGCAGGCCGCACAAGCGACAGCTACACGATAACAACCAGAATCGACGGAACAAAACCGACTCTGGACACATCCTCATTCAAGATTGGTGGAGTTCTTCACACGGCGGACAAATGGTACAACGGAAAAATCCTCAAGGCCGGAACGACCGCAAACGATGCGTCCACAGGCTCTGGACTTGACACCGTTTACTACAAAATTGTGCCGCAGAATGATACAACCTCATACACGGACCTCAAGGATGACAACAATGGAAGTCTGGGACTTTCCGGGGCTACCAAGGCTTTTGAGCTGACAGTTGAGGGACTTTCCGAAAGCAATGTTGACGGAAAGAACAAGCTGCTTCTCCAGGTGTACGACAGGGCAGGAAACAAGAGCGATGTTGCCCCATTCATTGTGGCGGTTGACGAGACTCTCCCGAACATTGCATCAAAATTCTACACCTATGGCTCCGATTATCAGAATGCAAGTGGAACTGTCATGTCCAACAAAAAGAACGACCTCACCCTGTATGCGAACGTGAACGACATCAATACAACTGCGTTTGACACAAATAAGGTCCAGTCAGGTGTTGGAAGTGTCGCTCTCAAGCTTGTTGGCTCCAACGGTTCCGAAACTGATGATTTGGAGGCCGCAATCACATATTCTTCATCAGAACTTGATAACTCCGCAAACATTGGCGGCATGAGCTTTAGCGATTCTGTTGGCGCGCAGTACAGAAAGAGCATGAAGGCTGTAATCGACAAGTCCAAGCTGGGCTCCGGCTCAGTCAAGGCGATTGTTACCGATGTTGCCGGAAACACTGTAAGCCAGATTCTCTTCTCGCTTGCCATTGATGAAACACCACCGGAGATTGTGCTTAAGAATCCATCCACTGTTTTGGTAAAGGAGGACGGCACAGCTAAATCCGATGGCGAACTTAGGAGCGTTGACGGAACCATTACAATAGAAGGAACCGCATCTGATCCGTCTCTTACTGATGTCAAGGTGTATTACAGCGTAGGAGACCAGACCAATTTTGTTCAGTGCAACATGGGTTCAGGCTCCACTTTGTACAACTGGAAGACCACTCCAATCCAGATGTCATGGGTTGATGGCGACAGCATAAAGATGATTGGTGGAGCCTCATACAGCGGTTCCGCGGAAGATGTATTCATCAAGATTGTTGCGGGCGACACAGCCGGAAATGTCAAGGAGAAAATCTACAGGTACAGCGTGGACCCGGAGAATGACAGACCGAAAATCAGAATCAGCAATGTGTCGTTGCTTGATTCCGATGGCCATGAAATGAGCGACACAAATCCTGTTTGGTGTAGATTCGACACAATCTATGGAACCGTAAGCGATGACGATGGTGCGGTCCAGTCCATGGAGTACAGGATTGGCACTTCAGATTCATTTAAAAACGCAAATCTTTCAAACGGCTCATGGTCAATAAATCTGGGGAATGAGGGTGAAAACAGGGTCTACTTCAAGGTCATAGATGCCAATGGCGGTGTGTTTACTTCTGACACTGCCGTTACAAGTCCAACTGACTACAGCTACTGCACGACACCAAAACTGGAGTCCGGCGAAACATCTTTGGACAGAACATCAATCCTCAACATGAAGCTTGACCTGAATCCACCGAACATCGGAAATCTGAAATACCAGACAAGTGAGAATGGAATTGCGTGGTCAACTCCTGCTTCCGAAGATTTCACAGGCGGATTCTTCGGTGGACCAAAGTATAAATACATCAGACTCTGCATCGAGGCAAAGGACACAAACGGAATTGCCAATGTCCAGTTTGCCCTTGACGATGAAACTTACGCAAACTATACGACCACTGGGGCTGGAGAGGACGGATTTACCATATACTACAGTGATAAATTTGATTTGAGCGAATACAGCGAAGCTACCGAGGCTTTTGTGTACAGCGGAGCTACCAGGGCTTTTGTGTCTGTCACTGACAACGCTGGACTGAACAGAAAACCGGAGACAGTCACCCGCTTCAATGTTGACAATGACGACCCTGAACTGACTGTGAAGTGCGGAACCAGGGGACATGTCAGCACAACCAGCACCATCTATGGAACAATAGACGACGCAAGCGAAACGGATGTCTACTACACGATAACCAAAAATGGTGTGAACCCGGCTGCGGAGACAACTTTCCTTGGCGATTCGGCTGCCTATGCGGTCAACGGATGGAAGAAGGTAAACGACGCGACCATTGCGTACACAGTCTACTTTGACGGTGCTGCACCGGACGCATCAGACCCGCGCACCCATTCTCAAATGCTCAAGGACTACCTGACGGAGAATGCCCTTAACGTAACAACAGCGGCTGCAATACAGGAAGGAACATTTGACACCGTTACAAAGGTTGACGTACACATTATGGCCATTGACAAATGTGGAAACATCAACCAGAAATTCACCACGGTTGAGGTTGACCCGACAGGCGACAGACCGGAACTGACCATAAGCAAGCCGGATGACAACAGCATTCTTGGTGGAACTGTCACCGTATACGGAAGCGCGTCAGACATGAAGGGAGCCAACCCCGGCATACAGGGAGTGGGTGTGTTCATGGATGTCGACGGTGATGGCGCATGGACCAGGGAAGACATTAATATTATCCACACAAAGGCCGCCGCATCCATTACAGCGGGCAAGCTGCTCTCTGAAAATGATTATACCTGGGCAAAATTCAACAGGTCCGAAGACCCACAGTTTGAAGAAGTTGACTATGCTCACATACCGAGCGAAGATGTTTCCAAATACTGCCTCAAGGCGACTGTTGACGGTTCCGCATGGAGTCTCGACATCAACAGGGGAGAAGAATTCAATCCACCGGAAGGACAGCAGCAGAATATCCATGTGTGGGCGTTTGCCGTTGACAACGACGGATTCACAAGTTCAATGGATTTCGCATCAATGCCTGGCAGAAGCTTCATGATTGATGCCCACGCTCCTAAACTTGACAACGAAAAACTTACCAAGGTTGTGGACGGTGTAACACTTGAACAGAACTACAAGGAAGGAATCGCCCTTAAGAAGCTCTGGACCTATGAGGCTGATATCTATGATGATGTCGGAATCTCAAAAATCGAACTGGGAGGAACAGCTCTGGTTCTGAATTCAACGATAGAGTCTCTTCCTTCTGGTGTCAGCGTAACAGAACTCCCTGCAAGTTTTGCTGCGGGACATGGCTACCACATTGCCATTGGCGTTGGCTCGGACGAAAATGGTTATGTCGGCTCGCAGACCCTCACAATCAAATACACGGAAAAGAAGGACGGCGGCTCGGCGACAACACAGACCAGGGAAGTAAAAATCAACATAGACAACAAGGCCCCTGATTTGCTTGAAAATACGGATTCTGCGTTCAAGATTGGAAAGGGCAAGGTTGCCAATACCGGACACTTCTATACATTCGGTTCAAAGGCAATGGAGCCGGCCCAGGGTGGTGTCAGCCAGACAGGAGTTTCAAGGGTCGCATTCTATGTAACCCGCGATGTTGATGGCATAGAGGCCCTTTACGATCCAATGATGGCAAGGAGCAATGCGAACAGCCACATCGACAGCTATAAGTCAAGCACCGACTGGGTAAAGAATGATGGAGATGATGGAGACGGACTCTACTGGCTTGAACGGACTACAAGCGAGGCAACGACTACGAACACGGTGAAAATCACCCAGTCAAATCCACACATCCATGCTGGTGGTCTTGCCAAGATAAACGGAGTCATCTATAGGATTCAGAGCGTCAGCGGAACAACTGTCACGCTTGGAACAAAGGACGAGGGAACCCCTGTCACACTTGCTGCCGGTAAGAAAATCTACTTCGCGCTTGCAAACGTTGTTGACAATGCTGTCCAGGAAGGAGACGGCTCCGAACTTGATGAAGCAGGATATTACGTTTCTCCAAACTACGACGACGACGACAAAATGATTGAAAGCCTTGTAAAGCAGGGAACCACATGGACATGGGAGGCGAACATCAACACGAAGAACATTGGAGACGGAAGCGCTGTCCTCCACTATGTCGTGTTTGATGAGGCCGGAAACTCCGCGTCCGGTTCTGTGGATATTTTCATAGCGAACAACCAGCCACGCATTGCAGGTCTTACTGTCAAGACGGACACCAACGGTAGCAATGTGTATGACAGCGATGAAAGCGAAACTAAGTCCATCGTGTATGCGGAAGGTATCAACGAGGACACAAAGAAGGCTGTAACATCCCTTATGTTCCCGGCGACAAGCACAAAGGAAAATCCAAGGGCACTGTTCACTGTGCGCAACAAGCTTGCCATAATCCCGGAGATTGTTGGCGGAAACGGTGGTCTGAAGTACACTCTGTCCCTGCATCAATATGCCAACGCAACAGATGGATGGGCTTCTGCGTACAAGACTCTCGCTAAGACCGCACTGACAAATGAGGATGGAGCTGGCTTAACTGGAAGTGCTGATGATTATGAAACTCCTGCAGCCGGATTAATAGAGTACGAACCCAAGGACATGATTGAGGCTGGATTTGCGGATGGCAACAGCGAGATGGTCAAGATTGTGATTGAGGATTCAACCCCGGGCAATTTATCGCAGGACAAAGAGGACAGAATGCAGGTTGACATTTCAATCATACTGAACTTCAAACTTATGGACTCAACTCCGCCTGTAATCAAGATAAGGCCTCTCTACTGGAACAGCAAGGACGACAACAGCCTCTTTGGAAACAGCACCAAGAACGGACACATAGAGCTTCCAAAGGATTTGCCGGAAACATTCACAGTTGACAACGATGACAAAGAAATGGACAGGCATCCAAAACTTTCCGGTAAAGTAAGGTTTGAAGGTGTGGCTCAGGACGACTCACAGCTCAACGAAATCAAGATTGACTTCTTCGGTCTTGGCGAAAAGACTCTTGGAACATACAGCGGAAGCTGGACCAGCGCAAAACCATTGGTCGAGGGCGCAATCCCGTCCGACGGCTATGCGTTTGAAGTTTCGTCCGATGTAACTTACGCCGACCTTGTGAACTGTGGAATAATTGCTTCTGTTCCAAGCGGAAAGAGGGAAAGCGATGTTGTGACTCAGTTTGCTGATAATGGTCATGTCGCAAAATGGACTGTCTATATCGACACGGAAAAGATTATGTCGTCCAAAGTTGTGGATTCCGACCAGACAATATCCGTAAAGGCATGGGACCGCGGAAGCCCGAGTGCCTCTGGAACATACACAGGACCGAATAATTCAACCCCGGGAACCGCCCAGTCCGGTGGAAACGATGGAACAGGAGCCACAACAGGATACTACACCGTTGACGTTGTTCCATACATCACCGGAGTTACAACAAAACTTTCCGCACAAAAGAAGAGCAATCCAAGTGTCTATGCAAGGACAGCAAAGGGACATTATACCGTGGCAAGTGACGAAAACCTGAAGATTACTGGATTCAATCTTGCCGGAGGAAAAGTAAGTTTTGCAAGTGCGGCGGCTACAGTTGATTATGATGCAAGTGGAGTTGCAATCCCAGATGATGCAAAGTCTGGTGAAATAGGCATAAGCGTAACCGTAACCGTAACCGTAGACGGTAATGCAATTAAAAAAACGCTTAAAACGCTTAATAACAAGAACAACAACGAAAGCAAGGGTTCATACTCTGGTACTGTTGACCTTGCCGTAAAACCAAGTGGCGACAAGACCGTCTATGACAATTACTACTATAACCGTCTGCCAAACGGTGACAACAACAATTTGCTTACAGATGATGTGATTCTGGATATATGGCAGATTAACCCACAGGCGGCAGTACCTATTAGTGGCTCTATTTCGCAACCAGTAATGGCTATTAATCCGGTTAATCATGATGTAGGATTCGCATTCGTTAACGGTGCACTGTATTACAGCATGCCGAATGGTTCATCTTATTCTTACGATAACTTTATTGGTGGCTTTGATTACTGGACTAGTGTTGCTATGACTTATGACTCTTTGGGTAATTCTTACGGAACTGCAGCCGGTGGTGATATTAACGAATCAAAGGCAGACCAGTTCAGAATTATGACAAGCCGTTGGGGGTATGCAGACCGAGATGCAGGTGGATACAATAGAGCAACAAATAATTTGAGACTTGAACTTATCGGACAGTATGATTATACGGAAGACACTTATGAAGGATTTAGAAACTTTGACAAGGAAAGGATTCGTTCTCCATCCCTTGCAACAGGTTCGGCTACAAGTGATTCAACCAATGTATATCTTGCATATTATGATGCTATAAATGATGAAATCCGTTTTAAGCGGGGTGGAATTAAGGCAGCTAAAGCTGATACCTGGAATAGCAGTTGGAATGGTACTATAAGAGCACCTACTTTCTTTGGAGACTATTATGGTCCTAATACTGACAGTACTGGAGCTTCAGAAGCAGGAGATAAAGTCCTAGATAATGGAAAAGATTATTCAAAATATCGTGTTGTGCACAACTCTTGGATTGCAGGACAAACTTCCCGTGTTACAAGTACCAGCGGAACAAGAGTAAATACAAAGGTTATAACGACAGGTGGAGCCGATGTGTATGCAGGACAATATGTAAGTATTGCAGCAATTCCTAACGGTGGAAACAGTGATGATGCCGTAATAGCAATTTGGTGGGATGCATATAATAATCAATTGTTGTACTCCTATAACCTTACTCCAAATTCAATTACGGTAGGTCAATATAAACAGGCAGATACAAAATGGACTACACCTGTGCCTATTTTTGACTCAAATATTGGAGAGTATTGTAAAGTTGCAGTCATAAAAGAGGGAACTGGTGATTCTGCACATTACAGCGTACATATTGTCGGATATGATGGTTTGAATTGTGACGTCTGGTATGCATATATACCAAATTTCACAAGTCCTGCTTCTAAAAAGACATGTCTTGTAGATTCTTATGGTCTTATTGGTACAGAACTTAATATTGATGTTGCTTTGGATGATTCTGGTAATCCAATTCCTTATATCAGTTACTATGCGGGAAGCTGTGCTCATCCTAAGACTGCACATTGGGCAGGAACGACTTCACTTGCCGCTTCCACCACACTAAACAGTGTGGATGCTGAAGAATACTTTACAGGCGCTTGGGAAGTTAGTGTAATTCCAACTCAAAGCAGGGTTTCTATAGACCATGTAAATATAGGGGTATGGAAAGATGCAACAGGTACAATAACCTGGTCAACAACAGATGGAGAAGCTCCTGGAGAAGATAATATAGGTGAAACAAAACTGGACTATAAGGAAATATATGGTTCTGGTGATATTCCAGGATATAAAGCTGGTAATACAGGATATAGGACAGGTGGCCATGTCTGGGGTAACGGAACCAAAAACCCAATACTCGGTTATGCCATAACAAAAGGTGCTGGCGGCTACATCGAAACCGCCCAGATGAAGTAGATTTCCCCCGCAATCAATTTTCCCCGCTCTGCCGTTTGACTGGGCGGGGATTTTTGTTTGTTTTTTAAGAAAAATGTTGTATACTAATATGTGGAGGTGGTTTTTATGACAACAGCATATCAAAAATACTCTAAACTGGAAGATATACCTGACACTTTAGGTAAGCAGGTATTGTTGAAAATTCTTAATTCACCAAAAGTTGATCGAGAAAGACTTCGTAGGGATGTTCGACGTTATGAAAAAAAACGACTGGAAGAGTGGGCAGAAGAAGATAAAAGTTTAGGGGCGAATGGATGAAATTTATTCCCTTGGAAACAGAAATATTTACTTACCAGCATTTATTGGATTCTGATGAGAATTTGACTTTAATAAAAGATTTTAAAGTAAAAGAAGAAACAGGAAAGGGATTGGAGAATTACTTGAAGAATGTTTCTGAATATGATGAAAGAAATGATTTCGCAAGGACATATCTCATAAAGGATAAAAGAACCAAGGAACTGGCTGCCTATTTTTCATTGCGATCAGGACTATTCACAATTGAGGCAACTGATGATTTTTTTTATACAATACCTGCGGTTGAGTTGGCAAACTTTGCCGTTAATGACAACTACAGAAAAAATCATCCAGAGGTTTTGGAAATAGGAAAAGTTGTCTTTTTGGAATTTGTTTTGCCTTATGTGGATTTTATGAAGTCCATGTTAGGAATAAAAGCGTTGTATATTTATGCGCTACCAGAGGACAAGCTGATTGCGTATTATAAAAAACTTGGGTTCCAAAGATTGTCAAAAAAAGAAGAAAAGTTCGTTCATTCCCACGTGAAACCAAAATACGACGATGGTTGCATCTTCATGTACCAGATGCTGTAGATTTTTCCCCGCTCTGCCGTTTGACTGGGCGGGGATTTTT
>CACZPR010000043.1 GCA_902783155.1 uncultured Spirochaetaceae bacterium | reverse complement strand
ATGCAACACATGAGCGGGTCCCAGTTGACGGCAAAAAACAGGAATTCTTCCCCAGTGGGGCCCCTTCCTATTTTTTGCCTACGTCCCGCTCCTGTGTTGCACAAGTCCATTATTTTTATCATGCCGAAGCCCTGTCCACAAAAATTTTACTATGGACTTTTGCAACTGTCTCCATTATAATTTGAAATCATGCTTACTTTTATTACAATACTTTGCCTTGTGGGGATGCTTGTGCTCCCGACGCTCATGCTTGTGTTCTCGTATCCGGTGAGCCACAGGCTTGCGCTGTTCTGGTCGAACTACATAACGTCCAGGTCGGCGAGACTTTTTTTTGCCATACTCCGATACTACCGTGGGTTCAAGTTCCTTGGCGACAGCGAGTCAAAGAAGAATCTCCCGGAGCAGTTTCTGGTCATATCCAACCACCAGAGCCTTATTGATATTGTGGTCTACCTCTACTATTTTTCGGACAGGAAGGTGCGTTTTGTTGCGAAGGACACCCTCGGAAGCGCTCCCATGGTGGGGAAGATGCTCAGGACCCAGGGCCACTGTCTGATTCCAAGAAAGGGGCATCCGTCCGTGGCGATGAGGCGGCTCCAGAAATTTGGTCTCAGGGCTGTGGAGGAAAAACAGATTCCGGTGATTTTTCCCGAGGGAACAAGGAGCCGTGACGGAAATCTGGGGCAGTTCTATTCGGCAGGATTCAGAAGGCTTGTGCAGAACGCAAGGATTCCCGTGGCTGTGTGCGCACTGGACGGTGGATGGCGGCTTTCAAAGGTGAAGGACGTGTTCAAAAACCTGAACAGGGGCGCGTACCGGGTCAAGGTGCTGAAAGTGTATGACGCGCCGGAAACGAAGGACGACGAAAAAAGAATCCTTGAGGAAAGCCGCGAACTGATTCAGTCCCAGCTGGATGAGTGGAGGTCCGGAAAGTGAGGGGCGTAGTCCCGAGCGTAGGGAAGACTTTCCCCTCAAAAAAATGAGACAGACGTTTATAATTGTCGGAATCACCTTGACATTTGACGATAAAATTGTGTAAAATCGGTATACTTAAATTTACCAATGGAGGAATATCATGGCTGGAACCAGTAAGAACTCTCGTACAACTGTTGCAACTCAGAAATTTTTCTGCCCAGATTGTGGTGGCGAAATTGTTATGAAGACAATCTTCGAAAAGGGCAGACTCAGAAATCAGGCGGAATGCCAGAAATGCAAGCGCGTTGAGAGAAGGCCAAAAGACTTTACAAAATAACGCGAGACATTTGACTGTCTGCTTTTCTAAGTCTAGGAAATACAAACAGTTATCTACTTGACTATTGTTTTTTCATTCAATAGAATAACCGAATATCCATTTTGGGGGTAATATTTTGGCAGAGGAAAAAAAGGTTGCAGTAAAGAAGTCATCTGCACAGAAGAGACACGAGCAGAGCGAACGCCGCCGTATGCGCAACAAGGCCATCAGGTCAACATGCCGCACAAGCGCAAAGAAATTCGTTCTGGCAATCCAGAAGAAGGAGCAGGAGGAAGCCAAGAAGGCTTTGGTTGATCTCCAGTCCGAGTACAATTCAGCGGTCAGCAAGGGAGTCATCCACAAGAACGCAGCAGCGCGCAAGACCAGCCGCATGTTCAGACTGTACAACAAGACTTTCAACGTGGGTGCCGCGGCAGAATCTAAATAACCGTCTACGATATCCTGGATGTTTTTTGTTTGACGGAGGTTTGTATGTCTGCAAAAAAGGTGACTAAATATGATTTGGTCGAGGCTGTTTACAAAGATACAAATTATGAAAGAAAAATGGTTCAGGATGTCGCAGACCACCTTTTGGATGAAATAAAGCAGTCCCTTGGAAATGGAAATACAATCGAGCTGCGTGGTTTTGGAACTTTCGAGCCACGGCTCCGCAAGGGACGCTCCAGGGCACGGAATCCAAAGACGGGTGAGGACATTTCTTCGGTCGCCCCACATTATGTCGCGGTTTTCCGCTCCGGTCAGGATTTGAAAAAAAATTTGATGAGCCTTGCGGTGCAGAGCTAGATTTGTTTGGCCGCATTGGCAGAAGATAATCCAGTGTCAGTTTTATTAAACCTGTCATTAACAGTCTCAGCTTCGTTCCTGTTTTTTTTGTCGCATCCGAATGTGCTTTTCCAGCAGGGGCTTGGTTTTTTGGGATTCGTTGAACTAGTTCCCATTTTTTTTGCAATAAGCAGGTCCAAACCCAGAAACGTATGGTGCTATGGGCTTTTGTATGGTGCGCTGTCCTATGGCCTTTTGAGCTACTGGATGGCGGGCTACAGTTTTGTTGCCCTGTGCGTGTGTCTGCCTGCGTTCGCTTTGATAATGGCCGTGGTTTTTGAGCTTATGTGCGCGGCCTCCCGTCTTTATCCAGAAAAAAAATTTTACATGATGGCCCTTGTCTGGCTTGTCTACGAGTTTCTTAAGGTCAAGGGATTTTTGGGCTATCCATACGGAATAATCGGCTATACGCAGTGGAAAAATGTGCTGCTGCTCCAGTCCTCATCGATTGGCGGTGTCTGGTGGATTTCCGCCGTGTGTGTGTTCTGCTCGTCCATTGTTGCGGCTTTCGTGGATTTGTTTCTGTCCGTAAAGCGGGGGGAGGCGAAAAAGGAAAAGCCGAAAAAGGGTGCGCCCCCAAAAAATGATGCGAAAAAAAATGCCGCGAATAAAAATGTCCAGTCCGTGCTGAATCTTTTCTGGCGGAAGGAAGGGGTCTTTGTTTCTGCGTTCGGAGTATTGCTTCTTTTTTCCATCGTCTATGGGGCGGTGCGTCTCAATCAGGGGGACGGTGAAACAAAAAGGGTGAGGACTCTGTGCGTGCAGAACAATACGGACTCGAACAAATATGGATTTGAGGTCTACAGGCGGGATGTCTCGGTTCTTAAGTCGCTTACCGAGGATGCCCTGTCAAAAAATGGGGGGGTGGATTTTGTTGTCTGGCCAGAGACAGCCGTTGTTCCTCCGTTCATGTACAACTATGAGAATCCGGTTGAACCAAACAGGCACGCGATGGTCCTTGATTTGCTGAACTTCATGCAGAAGTCGGACTCATGCTTTGTGTTCGGGAACCAGACCACCGTTGACAATGGGGGTGAGTTCAGCGACGACTACAATTCCGTCCTTGTGTTCGATAGCCGCAGGGGCAACGTGGAGCCTCCCAATCCTGAGCGGTATTACAAAATCCATCTTGTTCCTTTCACCGAATATTTTCCTTATGGAAAAATCTTTCCACATCTTTATGAAAAACTTCTGGACGGTGACAGCCATCTTTGGACGCCGGGAACTGAGTACAAGGTTTTTGACGAGCGGGGAATCCGTTTTTCAACGCCAATCTGCTTTGAGGACACCTTTGGCAATCTTTGCAGGGAGTTTGTAAAAAATGGGGCGGTCTGTCTTTTCAATCTGTCCAACGACTCCTGGTCAAAGAGCCTGCCATGCCAGTTCCAGCATCTTTCAATGGCGGTGTTCAGGTCGTCGGAAAATGCGGTTCCGTCGGTGCGCTCAACTGCCAGCGGGGTGACATGCTCAATAGACAGCAGGGGGAGGGTGGTCTCCATGGTGGACTGCTTTGAAAAAAAGTATCTTGTCGCGGACATGGACGTTCAGGAAAACTATGCCCCCACATTCTACAACAGGTTTGGGGACTGGCTGCCAATCTTGGAGACTGCCGCGCTTGTTGTTCTTGTTGTCCTGCGTTTGATTCGTGCGGAAGGTTTCATACCTCGCCCCTTTGGGCGAAATAAAAGGTATGAAATCTGACTGCGATACCTTTTGAGAACAACATACCTCGTTGCTTGCAGCGAGGTATGTTGATTTTTGGACGAAGGTTTTTGAACTTGAAAAACAGGGGCAAAATGGAGTAAAATGGTGTCATGGCAAATGAACTTTTGAATATGACCGTGTTTGGTCAGGAAACTGAATTCGATGGTGTCCTCAACTTCACAGACAACCTTGTGATTACCGGACGCTTCAATGGAACTATCGACGCAACCGGTGCACTGGAAATAGACAGGACTGCCGTATGCACTTGCGACAAGATGAGCGCCAGGTCAATAGTCGTCTATGGAATGGTGACTGGGGACCTTGAGGCTGCCGAGCGTGTGGAGCTTTGCCGCGGAAGCAAGGTCAAGGGCGACATCAGGACTGCGAACCTGAGGATTGCGGACAGCGTTGAATTTGAGGGGCAGGTCTCCATGATTGACAACATGCCGGACGTGAACATTTTCTCGGTGGCATCGGTGGAATACAAGAACGCCATAGTCATGAAGAATTCGGACGCGGACCTGTAGCGTCTTCCGTGAATTTTCGTTTCCGGGGTGGGCTTATGAAAAAAACGTCTATATTCCTGAACATTCTGCTTGTGTCCACGGCTTCGTTTTTATTTTCATGCTCGGTGGGAATTGAGGCGTACCAGGACTACACGGATGTCACTCTCAGGCAGACCATCGGGCAGATTGCGCAGAGGACATACTGGACCCACGACATAGACGGCTCCATACTTTCGTCAAAAATCATTGGCGCGGACGGTGTGTCCCAGACTTTCAGCGCGGACCCTACGAGTATTTTTGCGTCCGGTGCGGAGTCTCTTTATCCACCAATCTATCCGGACATAGAGGGCTTCGCTGTACTGAACACATCGGGCCTAAGCGAATCGGCGGCGGCCAATCTTAATGGATTCTGCAACGCGATTGTGGAAAAAAGGTCCGCGGACTCGTTTATGGACAGGGACTCAATCTACTCGCTCGTCATATTCAACTACGACATAAACAGGGAGGGCAAAAGATTTACGTCCTTCATTCTTGGGGAGCCGTCGAACAATGGTCCGATAATACAATGCCCGGTCCGTTTTCTTGAGAAGGATGGATTCCAGGACGCTTTTGTCTACCTGAGTCCAGACCGCTCCTACAAGATAATATCGCTTGAATTTGTCGCAAGGGAAAAGGATTCCGAAGATGGGCAAAGTTGAGAGCCTCTCCTCGGTTGGGCGCGAACTTTTTTTTAAGAACCTGCTTGGCTCTGGCTCCACCCTGTATTTTCAGTGCGGGGATGCGGCTTTAAAAAATTTCGACAAAAAATCATCCACGGCCGTCCAGTCCAGGCAGATTGTGATGGAGCGTGGAAAACTTTTTTTCCGGGGAAGCGTGGAGATTGACTCTGCCGCAAAAAAATCTTCCCCGGCCAGGCTCTTTTTTTATGCAAACTCGGTCGGATATTTTTGTGACATCGAGCTTTCGTTCGGTGTGACAGGAGCGTGGTGTCCCGTTCCGGATGAAATAAAAAAAATCCAGACGGTGGAGCGGGCAAAAAGCGTAATCCTTTCGGGAAAACTTTCGTACATGGCATCCGATGTGGCTGTCGAAATCAATGTGTCCGTACCTGAGTCATACGACGCTCTTTCAAGCACAAACATTTCCAAATATCTGTGCGACGATTTTTCTTCGGAGATGCCCGGAACTGTCGGTCTCAGAAAGCCCCTGGAGCTTCTGTATGTTGATGCCGCGCATGTGGTTCTTGGCGACAGAAACTCTTCCTATCCCTTTGGAATTGGCCAGAGATATTCCATTGTTCTTGATTTTGTTCTCTCTCCTGTAATCAGGCGTTCGGTCCGGGCTGGATGTGTGGTCACAAAAATTGAGTCGGCGGGGGAGCGCAGGTGCTTTGTATGCGCGATGGACAGGGTGAAGGAAGAGGACTCCCGTTTTCTTTCGGAAGGCCTCTCCCGTTTTATCTGATTTTATCTTGATTTATTTTTTTGTTTTGCTTGGAACGTAGACCGGGGATGAAACCTCAGTCTTTGGTCCAATCTTGTCGAATCCGCAGAATGGAACCAGGGCCTCTGGAACCGTGATTGAGCCGTCGGCATTCTGGTAGTTCTCCATAATGGCGAGCATGGCCCTTCCAACTGCAATCGCCGTTCCGTTCAGCATGTGGACGTACTTGTTTTTTCCGTCGTCGTCGTGGAACTTTACGTTGAGTCTTCTTGCCTGGTAGTCCGTACAGTTAGATGTGGATGTCACCTCGCCGTAGTCTCCATCCGGATGCTCCTCGTCAGCTCTTCCGGGCATCCATGCCTCAAGGTCCCATTTTCTGTACGCCGGTGCGCCAAGGTCCCCTGTGCATGTGTCAACAACGCGGAAAGGAATGCCAAGCCCTGTGAAAATCTCTTCCTCAATCAGCCTGAGCTTTTCGTGGATTTCATCGCTCTGTTCCGGGAGACAGTAGACGAACATCTCAACCTTGTCGAACTGGTGGACACGGTAAAGTCCCTTGCTGAAATGTCCAGCCGCACCTGCCTCGCGTCTGAAGCAGTGTGAGAGTCCGCAGTAGAAAAGTGGAAGACGGTTTTTGTCAAGGACCTCGCCGGAGTGGAATCCACCGAGAGTGATTTCCGCAGTTGCAACAAGGCATGTTCCCTCGTCCTCAATCGCATAGACATTGCTTTCGTTTCCGCGTGGATTGAATCCAATGCCCTTGAGAATCTCCTCCTTGGCCACATCTGGTGTTATGAATGTCGTGAACCCGTGCTTGCGGAGAATGTTCAGGGCATACATAATCAAAGCCTCCTCCAGGAAGACGGCCTCGTTTTTCAGGTAGTAGAATTTTGGTCCAGAGACTTTTGTTCCGCGGTCAAAATCAATCAGGTCAAGGGATTCTCCGAGCGCAACATGGTCCTTTGGCTTGAAATCAAATTTCCGTGGTGTCCCGACCTTCTTCACCTCAAGGTTTTCTGTATCGACCTTTCCGATTGGAACGTCCGGGTGAGCCATGTTTGGAATCTGCCTGGCCGCGTCGTCAAGTTTTGCCTCAATATCGGAAAGGGATGCCTCCAGCGTGGAGATTTTGTCCTTAATCTGCTTTCCCTCGTCAATATATTTCTGCCTGGTCTCCGGGTCCAGCTTCTGCTTCATTGCGGCGGCGTTTTCATTTTTTTTCTGCTGCCATCCCTGAAGTTCGGTAACTGCTGCCGTCCTCTGGTCGTAGAGTGAAACAACCAAGTCGGCATCGGCATTCATGTTGCGGTTTTTGATGTTCTCCTTTACCGCCTGAAGATTTTCCTTGATAAATCTGTTGTCTAACATATTTTCCTCTTTATTTTTTTATCTGATGTTGAAGTAAAAACGCTTGATGTATATGACCCTCTCGTTTGCCGCATTCCATTTTTTGCTCTTCGGATACCTTTTTACAAGTGTCTCGTATGTGTCCAACGCTGCCTTGATGTTTCTGGAGCTGCCCGGAGCCTCAAGTGCGCGTCCCTGTAGATAGAGTCCCTCGTCAATCTTTGTCACTGCGTTGTTGAAGAATTCCGTCAAGATGTCAAGACATTCCGCGTAGTTGCCCTTGTTATAGGCTGCCTCTGCCTTTGCCAAAAGTTCGTCATCCGATTTTGATGTGACGTTCTTGTTTGACTGGGAGCCACCCGACGACGTTGTTCCGGTGGATTTAGTAGAAGAGCCTGAGCTTCCCGACGACGTTGTTCCAGTTGATTTAGTAGAAGAGCCTGAGCTTCCCGACGACGTTGTTCCGGTTGATTTAGTAGAAGAGCCGGAGCTTCCCGACGATGTTGTTCCGGTGGATTTTGTCGAAGAGCCTGAGCTTCCCGACGATGTTGTACCGGTGGATTTAGTAGAAGAGCCAGAGCTTCCCGACGACGTTGTTCCAGTGGATTTTGTTGAAGAGCCGGAGTTTGTTGACGACGTTGTTCCAGTTGATTTAGTAGAAGAGCCAGAGCTTCCCGACGACGTTGTTCCTGAGGATTTTGTCGAAGAGCCGGAGCTTCCCGACGATGTTGTGCCGGTGGATTTTGTTGAAGAGCCGGAGCTTCCCGACGATGTTGTTCCGGTGGATTTAGTAGAAGAGCCTGAACTTCCCGACGATGTTGTTCCGGTGGATTTTGTCGAGCTTGTGCCGGTGGATTTGGTGGATGCGACCTCAACCTTCGGGGCCTCTATTTCACGGGCTACCGCGTCCAAATCTGCTGTCGGTTCCTCTGGTTCCTTGGATTTTTCATCTTCCGAGCTTGTGTCTGTTGCGACCGCCTGAGTTTCCGATGGAGATTCCTCCTCAACAGCCGCCTGGGTCTCTTTTTCCTGCTGCGCCGCTGTCTTCTTTCTCTGGCCGGAAGGAACGATGTCCCCATAGCTTGGTGCGTTGACATGGACTTCGCTACTTGTCTTTCCTGAAATCACAACTTCAAGATAGTCGTTTATCGCGGTTCCTGTCAGCGGGTCAATCTTGTAAAAATGGAGAAGGGCCGTTCCCTGTGATTTTGCGCGCAGAGTGAATGTCGTGTCGGCAGAAATGGAGTGTCCAAAGTAGCGCATCATGTTTGTGTTGTCCGTCTCGCCAAGATAAATCCAGCCCTTTCCGGGATACTCGACATCAAGGTACTGGTTCTGTGCAATCTGGACTGAGCGCGATGGATTCTGGAGGTCCTCCTCGTTGAAAGTCTCCAGGCCGCCTCCCGATGATGATGTGAGGACAAAGGATTCCGCTGGATTGACTGATGGAAGAATCTCGTCCACTGTTGGCGTGCTGTCGCTCTCCTGAATCAGTCCCGCGTCGTATTCTGGAATCTCCAGTGACTCAAGGACATAGTTGTTCGAGTCAAATGTGCTGATGTCCTCCGCCGAAATGTCCGTCACGAAAGATGGATACTCGATGTTGTTGTCGGAGTATCTTTCCGCTGTCTGGGCAAAGGCAAGAGGGCAGACCAAAAGCATTGCCAAAATTGATTTCAAAGTCTTTTTCATGGGGCCGCTCCTAAAATTTCCTCAACTATGGAGTTGTTGTCTTTTTTCAGCTCGTTCATTACAGGGGATGAGGGAAGTGCGAACCATTTGTCCACCTCCTCCTGTGACCACTTGTCCTCCGTCTGGCGCGAGAAATAATAGTCCTCCGTCATGGTGTAGTCCTGCGGCATGACAAAATCATCCTCGGCCACAAAAGCGGGACCTATGTTGCCATTGTTTTTTTTGCCACGGCCCGCATTCAGTCCAATCGCCAGAACCAGCACAATAAGGAGGATGACTATTCCAATAATAATTCCGACAGCCAGAATCTTGTGTTCCTCAACAAAGTTTCTGATTCTGTCCATAATCTCGTCAGTCTTTATCATCTGGACCTTCTCCGCTAGTCTCAGCCATTACGGCATCCCCTTTATCATCGGATTCTTTTTCGCTTTCCTTCAAAGAGCCGTCCGGGTTTCTTTCACGACGCGGGGGCCTCTCCGGGATTACGATTCCCTCCTCAGGCTCCACATCCTCCTCAACAAAATCGTCCTCCGACTCGAACGCAGCCTTTCCGTTCAGCATGTCCTCGTCAAGACGAATCTGGACCACCTTTGTTATGCCGCTTTCCTCCATCACAACGCCAAGCATTGATGACGCTCCGAGAACGGTCTTCTTGTTGTGTGTTATGACAATGTACTGGCTCACACCCGAGAACGCGCGGAGCACATTCACAAGGCTTCCGACGTTTTTGTCGTCAAGAGCCGCGTCAATCTCGTCCAGAAGACAGAAGGGGCTTGGACGCACCTGGTATGTTGCGAACAGAAGCGCCATGGCCGTCATTGTTTTTTCGCCTCCGGAAAGCAGCGATATGTTTTCAAGTTTCTTCCCCGGCGGCTGGGCATATATGTCGATTCCGGACGTGAGAACGTTTGTAGGGTCCACAAGCCTAAGCTCCGCCCGTCCACCGTTGTTGAACATTCTGCGGAACATGTTGTGGAAATTTTTTCTGATTTTGTTGTACGTGCTCAGGAACATCTCGGATGATTTTGTGCGAATCTCCTCGCTGACACGCACAAGGTTGTCCAGGGTCTTCTTTGTGTCCGCAAAACTTGCCTGCTGCCTTTCGTAGCGGTCCTTTTCCTCCGCGAACTGCTCCACCGCCATGAAGTTGACCTGCCCAAGGTCCGTAATCTTCTGCTTTGTGGCCGCGAGCTTGTCCTTGAGAGCCTGGGGTGTTGCCGTGATTGTGTACATCCTTTCCTCAAACTCCATCAGGTCGCGGGAATAGTTGTCCTTGAAATTCTGCTTAACGTTGTCAATCTCGGTGTCGTTCTGGGCAATCTGCACGCTGTAGCGCTCGAACTGTTCCTGGTATTTGTTCTTTTCTTCCTGCTTCTTTTTTAGTGTGTCCTGTTTTCCTGAGACACGGCTGTTGCAGTCAGCAATCTGCTCGTCAAGCTGCCTGAGTTCGTCGGTGAGTTTTTCTCCGGCCCTCTGCAGCTCCGCAATCTGTGAGTCTATGTCGCCAAGTGTGTCGTCGATTTCGTCCTTCCGTTTGTTCTCCTGGAAAAGCTCGTCCTCCTGCTCCTTAAGGCTAGCTTCCTCCGCCGCGCGAGTTCTCTTGATTGTCTGGATCTGCTGGTTGCATGAGTTTATCTGCTGAATCATCTCCGCCCGGTTGATGTGGAGCTTGCCAAGCGTTTCCTTGTACTCGTTGATTTTTTTGTTTAGGCTGTTGTTGACCTTCGTGAGCGAGTCGTTTTCCTTGTTGAGCGCGTCAATCTGGTCATAGTTTTCGTTGATTGAGTCATCGATTTTTCGCTTTTTCGTGATGATTCCCTCCGGGGAAAGGAATTCATCTATAAACTGCGGCGTTGTCCTGGTGTAGCTGTCAAGGCTTGTCTTCAGCTCGTCAAGCATTGTCGCAAGGTCTGTGAATGCCTGAACAGCGTCCGCACTGAATCTTGCCGCATCCTTTTCGGAATGGGACGGAAGCGAGTTGAAATCCTTGAATATGTTCGCGCGTCCGTTCGAGAATATTTTGATTTTCTCGATTAGGGTGTCAAGTTCTTCCTTTGCCTTTTTGTTTGCCGCCGAGGAGTAGCCAGCGTCCTTCAGTTTTGCGTCAAGCTCCGTCACAATGTCCTCTGTGATTGCGGCCAGTTCGTTCTGGAGTTTGACCCTCTCGGCATCAAGGTTGTGGATTTTTCCGGCGTTCGTTCCTATCTGCTTCTGGTTTTCATCAATCTGCATTGAGGACTGGTTGATGTTCTCCGAGAAGCTCTCTATGTTCCTGTTGATGTCGTCCAGCTTTTTGTTTTTTTCGTGCAGCTCCGCATTGATGTTGTCGATGTCGGTGTTGTACTCGTCCAGACGCTCCTGTATGTTCTTGATGCGGTTCTCCAGCTGTCCAATCTTTTCGCGGAGGGACCCCTGCTGCTTCCTTAGCTGGGTTGCCATGTCCTTTTTTCCGTTCTGCTCCGCCGCAAGCTTGATGGCTTCCTGCTGCTTCGTGTTTATCTCTTCCTGGAGCGACTTGATTTTGTCAGTGTTCTCGTTCAGGGCCGCGTAGATTTCCTCAATCTCCTTGATCGCCGCATCCCTTTTTTCCTTTGCCGTGTCGAGAGTCTGCTGATGGCGTGCCTTGTTCTGGGTAAAGTCCTTCAGCCTCAGAAGCTGTATGTCAAGCTCGTAGTTGAATTTTTCCTCAACAAGTTTGCGGTACTTGTTTGTCTTGTCGGCCTGCACCCTGAGTGAGTCGTAGTTGCGCTTGGTCTCCGAAAGTCCACTCTCAATCTGCGCAAGGTTGGCCCTTGTCTTTTCCAGCTCCCTTTCCGCTTCCGCAACCTCGGCCTTGCTCCTGCTGATTCCCGCAGCCTCTTCAAAAAGGTAACGCCTGTCCTCCGGCTTGGACGAAAGAATCTGGGTAATCTTTCCCTGCTCCATGACCGAGTATGCAGATTTTCCGATACCGGTGTCCATGAACAGCTTCCTGATTTCCGTGGCCGTTGCCTGTCTTCCGTTGATAAAGTATTCGTTTTCACCGGAGCGGTAGAGCCTTCTCTTTATGGCAATCTCGCTGTCCTCCATTGGAAGCAGCCCATTTTCGTTTGCGATTGTGAGAGTCACCTCCGCAAGAGAAAGTGCAGGGCGGGACTCGGTGCCGTTGAAGATTACGTCCTCCATTGTTGCCGCCCTCAGATTTTTGGAGCGGTTTTCAGCGAGGACCCATTTTATCGCATCAACGACATTGCTTTTTCCACAGCCGTTCGGACCGAGCAGAGCTGTTATTCCGTCGGTGAAGTTTATGTGCGTGCGGTCGGCGAATGATTTGAAACCGAATATCTCAAGACTTTTTAAAAACACAGAATTCCCTCTAACAAAGGGGGCATATCCAGATTTGGACAGGCCCACCAAATTTTTCCCGCAAGTATTATATCAGCTAGTAAAGTGTTTAACAATAGGTATGGCGGCAATGGTTGCGGTTCCCAGAAACATGAACGGTGTGAATGGGACCGCAGTTTCCTTCCTGCATCTTCCCCTGGACTTTAGGACAGCAAAGTAGGCCATGCAGTACAGCGCGGATGCCACATAGCCCATGAAGACAAGGAGCGGTCCCGCGAATAGTCCGCAGAAGGCAGCGTATTTTATGTCAGCCCATCCAAGGCCCTTTTTTGCCATCCTCCGTGCAAGCATGAAAAGACCGAACGAAAGGACTGCCGCAATTATGTACAGCAAAAGCTCCCCCCTCGTGAAGAACACACGGAACAGAAGCATGGCCGCCGACCCAGCGTAAATCAGGATGTCGGGGACCGTCATCGTCCGTATGTCGCACACAACTATGGGAATCGACATGGCCGCGAAGATTATTGCAGCCACGGGCAGGGGATTCGCCATTATGAAGTTCACCATGACGTGTCCTTCTTGTGTCTTTTCTTTTCCCTTGGTTTGCGTCTTGGCTTTGGACGGCGTATCATCTCGTAGAATTTTTTAGGCTCCGAGCTTTTTTCGCCCATGCTTTCCGATGTGTCCGGCTTTTTTTCGGTGGACTCTTTGGATGCGGCCTTGGTTTCTCCCTCCGGCTTTCTTGATTTTGGTTTTGGAGATTTTTCCACGTCCATTTTTTCCGCGGTCACTTTTTCTTCTTTGCTTCCGTCTCCGTCCTGGTACATCTGAACCTCGGATGTGTCGAGAAGTTTTCCTTCATATAGAATCTTCGGGTGGACAACAATCTTCAGTTTTTTTTCAAGCCTCGCGTATTCAGCCATCTCCAGTTCGTCGCCTATCACGCAGTTGATTCCGCTCTGCCCGGCGCGTCCAGTTCTTCCGGCCCTGTGGATAAAAAAGTCCGCCTTTTCCGGCAAATCCATCTGGACAACATGGGTAACGCCCGCTATGTCCAGTCCCCTTGATGCAAGGTCCGTCGTAACAAGAACGGGGGTCTTTCCGCTTCTGAATCTGTCCATGGCTTCCTTGCGTGTCCGCTTGTCGATTTTTGCGCTAAGTCCCTCGACCTCAATCTTCCTGTACTGAAGCTTGTCCACGATGTTGTCAATCTGGTCCGCCCTTGCGGTGAATACAATCATCTTTTTTGGCTTCTCAGCGTTTATGAGGCTCCTGAGCGTGTCAATCTTGTCCCGTCTCTGCGCAAACAGTGCCCAGTGCGTAATCTTTTTGCGAAGAATGTCCTCCGCCGGAAGAGCCACGAGTGTGATTGCGTTGGACCCTCCCGCCTTTGTGTCGTCGCTGGAACCTTCAAGGCCGTCCCTTGCTTCCTGCAGTATGCGTCTTGTGTAGTCGCTGACGGTGGCGGAGTTTCCTATGAGCTGGACCTTTCTCGGAAGTCTGTCCAGAAGTGCCTCGGTATCATCCCTGAGTTCCGGGCTTAAAAGTCTGTCAGCCTCGTCCAGGACAAGGGTCTCAACCTGGTCCGCCTTAAGTTTTTTCAGGTGAATCAGCTCCAGAAGCCTTGCGGGGCCACCAATCACAATCTCCGGCTTCTCCTTTAGCATCTCAATCTGCCGTGAAATGGGGGAGCCTCCCGTGCATAAAAGTGAACGTATGCCGCTCACAAGCTGCAGCTGCTGCTTAATCTGTGAGGCAAGCTCGTAGGTCGGGGAAGCTACAAGGACTTTCACAGCCCGCCGTGGGTTTTCTTCGCCCTCAAGTTTCTGGATGAGCGGAAGTAGATATGCGAACGTCTTTCCCGTTCCAGTCTCGCTCTGGAAAAGGATGTTCCTGTTTTCGGCCACCAGTGGCATGACGTTCTGCTGAACAGCGGTTGGTTCCTCAATGCCGATGGACTTTAGCCGCTGCTGGATGTCTGCTGAAATTCCGCAGTCTGAAAAATTCTTACTCATTCCAATAGTATAGCATAATTTGTTGACTTTGTGGTATACTGTTGGAATGAAAGTTGGAATAGACACATTTGGCTGCGAACATGGCCGATCCGGGCTTGGCTCATATCTGACATCCCTTGTGCACAATCTGCCGTCCGGAGGGGACATGGTGTTTGAGCTTTTTGGCCCGGAGGTTGACCGCTACACATATATTGGCGACAGGGATTTTCATTTTGTGCCTGTATCAGTTCCCGACAGCCTTACAGCCGAAAGATGGTGGCACATATTCAAGGCGAACAAATTTGGAAGAAGACAGTCCTACGACGCAATACTCTACGCATCCGGTCCAAGGATGATTCCAAAAAAATTCAAGATACCAGGTGTGGCAGTGGCGAATGACATAGTGAGCAACCTCTTTCTCCAGAACGACGACTGGTTTTTCCGCCAGCAGATGAAGAGGGGACTTTCGCATGTCGACTGCATAATCACTCCGAGCCAGTACGTGAGGAAGGACCTGGAGAAGTCCAACATAAAGTGCAGGAAGATTGTCGTAATCCACAGCGGAATCGACCACAGCCTTTTTTATCCGGCGCAGGACCTGGTGCAGGATTCACAGACCGTCGATATAAAGCCATTCGCAATAAAGAGACCGTACATTGTCTACGCAAGCAGGATGGAGAACGCGGAAAAAAAACATGTTGAGCTTGTCAAGGCGTTCACGGAGTTCAAGGAAAAGACGAAGCTGCCACACAGGCTTGTTCTTGCCGGGTCGGAATCCAGATATGGCGAGCATGTCCACAGGGCGGTCTTTGAGTCTTCGGCGGCGAGCGACATATTCATCACCGGGTATTTTCCGCATGAGAGTTTTCCGGAACTTTACCGTGGAGCGGAGGCATGTATCTTTCCATCTGTTACGGAGGGTGCGGGTCTTTCTGTTTTGGAGGCCATGGCGACGGGAATTCCTGTTGCATGTTCGGATTCGGGCGCGCTTAAGGAGATTGCGGGGCAGAACGCACTTTTCTTCAACTCGTCGGACATTGGGGACATGGCTGATGCAATCGAGAAGGTGACTACCGACGATACCCTGCGAAAAAAACTTGTTGAGGGCGGCCTTGTCTGGGCCAAACGCTTTTCATGGGAAAAAAATGCCGCCGCGACTGTGGACGTTTTTAGGCAGCTTGGAATGTAGATTTCTAATTTTGATTTTGTATATTGATTTTTGCAATCAACAAAAAGCCCCGACATCCTTGATGCCGGGGTTGATTTTTATGCGCTCTTCTGGTCGATAAGAAGCGATTCCACGTTCTCTATCGACGAGCGGTTCACTATGTCCTTTGTTATCACCAGCTTTTTCTTTCCGCTGATTGATGGAATCTCGAACATTATGTCGAGAAGGATTTTTTCAACAATGGCCCTGAGTCCACGTGCGCCGGTCTTGTTCTTGATTGCAATGTCCGCCAGCTCCTCGATGGACTCCTCGTCGAAGGAAAGGTCCACATCGTCTATGGCGAAGCTTGCCTGGAACTGTTTTGTGATTGCGTTCTTCGGCTCCGTGAGGATTCTCTTCAGGTCGTCCCTGTCAAGCTCCTTGAGTGCGCAGGTCATCGGAAGTCGTCCTATGATTTCCGGAATCAAACCGAATTTCACAAGGTCGTCCGATGTCACCTGGTTCAGAAGCTCCATGCGCTCTTCTTCGGTACGCCTTGTTCCTGTGGCTCCGAATCCGATTGATGAAGATGAAAGCCTCTGCTCGATGATTTTGTCAAGACCCACGAAAGCTCCTCCGCAGATGAACAGAATGTTGGTCGTGTCTATGTCAATCATCTCCTGGTTCGGATGCTTTCTTCCGCCCTGTGGTGGAACCGACGCATGTGTTCCCTCCAGAATCTTGAGGAGAGCCTGCTGTACACCTTCGCCGCTGACATCGCGTGTTATTGATGTGTTCTCGCTCTTCCTGCTGATTTTGTCAATCTCGTCGATGAAGATTATTCCTCTTTCCGCCGCAGAAACATCTCCGTCCGCCGCGTTGATGAGCTTGAGAAGCACGTTCTCCACATCCTCTCCAACATATCCGGCCTCGGTGAGTGTTGTTGCATCGGCTATGGCAAAGGGAACCTTGAGTTTTTCGGCAAGGGTCTTTGCAAGCAGAGTCTTTCCGCTTCCTGTCGGTCCAAGAAGCAGGATGTTTGATTTCTCAATCTTGATTCCGCTTATGGCCTGCTGCTCCTTTGAAACAGAAAGCTGCTTGTAGTGGTTGTACACTGCAACGGAAAGAACTTTCTTTGCCTGGTCCTGTCCAATTACATACTGGTCCAGATATTCCTTGAATTCCCTTGGGGTGGGGACATCGGCCATGTCAATCGGTGTCTGGGAATGTTTTTCATCGTTGAGTACAGCAAGACATGCCGCCACACAGTTTTCGCAGATATAAACGGAGTCATTCGGAGCCTTTACGACCCTGCGCTTTTCGTCAGCCGGTCTTCCGCAGAATGTGCAGAACTGCTGGTCACTTTTTCCAAAACGGGCCATTATTTTTTATCTCCTTTTCTTGCGTTGGTCATAATGTGGTCGATGATTCCATATTCCATGGCCTCCTCGGCATCCATATAGAAGTCGCGCTCCATGTCGCCGGCCACAACGTCCTCCGGTTTTCCAGTCTGCTCGGAGAAATACTTTATGCTCAGCTTTTTGAGCCTTCCAATTTCCTTTGCCTGGATTGCGATGTCGGAAGCCTGTCCCTGCGCTCCACCCCATGGCTGGTGAATCATCACGCGGCTGGAGGGGAGGGCGTATCTTTTTCCGACAGTTCCACCGGCAAGAAGGATTGCTCCCATGCTTGCGGCCTGTCCTATGCAGATGGTCTGGACATCGCACTTTATGTACTGCATCGTGTCGTATATGGCAAGACCCGCCGTAACCGAACCGCCCGGACTGTTTATGTACATGTTCACATCCTTGTCTGGATTCTCGCTTTCAAGGTAAAGCAGCTGGGCCACAACAAGGTCTGCGTTCTCGTCACGGATTTCCCCGTCAACAAATATGATGCGGTCCTTCAGAAGACGTGAGTAGAGGTCGTATGCCCGCTCCCCGTTTCCGCTTCTCTCGATAACTGTTGGAACCAAACTGTTCATGAACTCGTTCATTCTTTTCTCCCAATCTACATTGTAGCTACATTATAAGATAGACAAAAAAACGGAATGCGACAAGTTTTTTTAGATAAAAAACCGCCTGCTGCATTCCGCCTTGTCATGGGAGACTGAATCCGTCCCCCTCATTGAAAATTGCAATATTTTCTACTGTCTTGGCTTGAAGAGGTCCGCGAAGCTGGTCTTTTCGCCCTTGGAGACCTTCACATCCTTGTAAAGCTCCTCAAAGAGTTTGTTTTCCTTGGTCTCGTCAACCAGGTACTCCTTGTTTCTTGGATCCTCGTAGTGCTTCTTGATTTCCTCAACGGAGACACCCTGTGCGTCGGCAATCTTCTGGTACTGGGCCTCAACTTCCTCCGGTGTAACGGAAATGTTCTTTTCGCGGAGAAGTGCGTCAACAATCAGGCGGCTCTTGAGCATTTTCTCTGTGTCGCCGGTCCACTGTGTAATCATGTCGGACTTGGACTGTCCGGAAGAAAGAATCATCTTCTCAAGCTGCTCCGGCGTGGTCTGGAACTGCTGTGCCAACATTCTCCATCTTGCATCCTGCTCCGTCTGGATCATTGACTTTGGCAGGTCGATTGGATTCTTTTCGACAAGCTGCTCAAGGAGGCTCTGGCTCTTAAGTTCCGCAATCTTTCTTGTCTTGGCGCTCTCCATCTGCTTTTTCAGGTCAGCCTTCAGGTCGGCAAGTGTGCTGTATTTTTCGCTCACATCCTGTGCAAGGTCGTCGTCAATCTTTGGAAGGTCGCGTATCTTGATTGCCTTTACGGTCACGCTGATTTTCTTGGTCTTTCCTGCAAGCTCCGGGTCCTTGTCGTCGGCTGCGTATGTCTTGGTGATTTCCTTTGACTCGTCCTTCTTCATGCCGATGATTTCGTCGTCAATCTTGTAGATGTTCTCGCCAGAACCAACAGTGAAGACAAATCCCTCGCGTGAGCTTCCGTCCACCGTGCTTCCGTCGTCGTTCAGCTCCTTGTAGTCGATTGTGACGATGTTGTCCTTTTCAACCGGGTCGCCGTCCTTTTTGTCAACGACCACTGCATTGCGCTCCTGGATTGACTTGAGCTCGTCCTCGATTTCCTTTTCGCCAATCTCAACCTGCGGCTCCTTGATTGTGATTCCGCTGAAATTTTTTACCTCGACGGTCGGGAAGATATCGTAGATTACGGTGAAGGTGAAGTCCTTTGTTGTGTCGATTTCAGGAAGCTTGTCGCCATCAAGACGTGGCTGGGAGTAGGGGAGCGGACGGATATCCTTTGCGTCATCTGCCTGGAGAATTTCGTTCAGCGCCTCATCGATGAGTCCACCGGTAATCTCCTGCTTGATTGCCTCTCCATACTTCTGCTCGATAATCTTTGTAGGAACATGGCCCTTCCTGAATCCAGGAATCTGGATGTTCTTTGCGTATTTGGCAAACTCTGATTTGTAGCCAGACTCTACATCCGCCTGAGCAATGGTGGCTGTCAACTTGAGTGCAGAATTTTCAATTTTTTGGATTTCCTTGGTAACGTTCATTGAAAGTACCCCTTTGTTTAAAATTAAGATGCCACAAACCAGCAATCCTTAAAAAAAAAGGCGATTTAGACTAATCTAAACCGCCTGCAAGAGCGGGAAACGGGAGTCGGACCCGCGACATCCACCTTGGCAAGGTGGCGCTCTACCACTGAGCTATTCCCGCGAAAGTTTCGCGTTCACAAAACATGTTTGTCATGCTCTGCAATATTTGATTGAATCGATAATAGAATATATGAAAAAAAAAGTCAATAGGAGAATTGGCATCCATACAAAAAAATCCCCGACCGCAACATGTTTCACAGCCGGGGAATTGTAAAAATCATTTTTTACCAGCTAAGGACCCTTATGCCCAATTTTACGACACCGCTGAATGAGCTTGACTCCCTGCGCCGTAGTAGAAGAAGTTCGTTGTGTAGCTCGCCTCAATCTGGAATCCTGACGAGGAGTCTCCGGTGATTGGGAAAGTGTATGCCCCGGTCACTCTGAACTTGTATGGATTTGCGACAATGGACTTGGGTATCTCCAGGGTTGAAGAGATTGCGCTGTATTCAAGCAGCTTCCAGTTTCCATGCTCGTTGACCCATTTGCTTGTGATTTCATTTTTCTCGCCCACGGTGAATGTGACGAGCATCATGTTTCCTTCCTCGGTGATTTCGGATGCGCTTATTGTCGGTGCGTCCTTTTTTCCCTGCAATGAATTCCAGAGCTGCCATGCAAGTGAGTAGCGGATTCCCTCGATAGGGGCGTATGCGAAGATTGCAATCAGAACGTCCCTTTCCTCTGACGGTAAGGCTCGTATTTCTTTTTTTCATCGGACGCGGAATCAATGAACTGCTGCACCCTCCTGTCCATCGTGAGAGCGCCTTTTCCTGCTGTGAGGGATTTTGCGAAAACCTTCTGTATGAGCGCGGAAGGAATTGCGAAGTTTGTTGAATCACGGTATGAAGCCTTCCATCTCGTCGGAATACACAACCTCCAGACCCTTGTACTCGGAAATGGAGCCGTCAGAGTTTTCAAACTGCGCGGTCACAGATTCAGCCTCGCGGACGACATGTTTTTATAATAATCCGAAATCCGAACAAAAATGCGGACTGTAGTAATTTTTATAACAGACAGCGGGATTTTAATCAATAATCTTGGATAAAAAAAAGGATTGAATTATGCTATGAAACTTTTGCGAGAGGAGGGACTTGAACCCTCACGCCTAGGGCACCAGATCCTAAGTCTGGCGTGTCTGCCAATTTCACCACTCTCGCGTAAAGGCAGGCGTAAACTGGCATTTAACAGGACTTGCGCCATTATGAGCGATGGGAGGATCGAACTCCCGACCCACAGATTAAGAGTCTGTTGCTCTACCAGCTGAGCTAATCGCCCGATTTTTGCGTCCGACACGGCTCGAACGTGCAACCTACGGATTCGAAGTCCATTGCTCTATCCAGTTGAGCTACGAACGCGATTCATCTGCTACACTGTCCATGCAACAATGCGGAAAGGGTGCCTGGTGGGTTTCGAACCCACGACAACCAGATCCACAATCTGGGATTCTACCCCTGAACTACAGGCACCATGTAATCGATGTACTTGACTATATCAGAATGATTTCTTTGTGTCAACGCTTTGATGTAAATTTCAAAAAAACTTGGATGATGTCAAAAAAACTCTAAACCTAAGATTTTGTTTTCCGATAATCGCTATAGGGAACCTATGGAGAACCTGTAGAGGGGTAGTTTTATGGCAGAAAATGTAGATGTTACCGTGGTCGAGGAAGTCCTTGATGAGAATGTTGTGGAGGCGATTGAGCCTGTTGAATCCGTAGCGGATGAGACTGTTCCTGAGCCATCTGTGGTGGAAAGTTCTGAAATCCGTGAGGAATCTTCCGTTGAAAATGCCGTCGGCGAAACTGGTGCCGTCGAAAATGACGTTGCTGAAGATTCGGAAGAAAAACAGGACGGGGAGGTCAAGGTTGACATGGAGCTTCTTCAGATTCTGAACGCCCAGAACGATGTCCTTGACTGTATGCTCACGCAGCAGAAAAAGATTCACGACAGCGTAAGGGACAGAAGGTGGACCGACTTGGAGGAGAGCATTGAAAACATGCGCGCCTACAGCGATGCCTTTGTGAATCTGGACCAGTGCCGCGAAAACTACGTCGGTGACAACAGGACCCTCTATCTGGAGCCGGTGATTCAGGAAGTCTACGTCAACGTAAGGACCAAGCTGTCCCGCAGCAAGATTGAGAATTCGGCCCTCGCGACCTATGTTTCGTCCACAAAGGAATTTGTGGATGGAGTCATCGAGAACTGTGTCCCGCAGTCCAGGGCGAAAGTCTATGGAAGAAACGGAAAAATAATGTCCCCCACGGCGGAAAGCGTTGTGCTTGATGCCTTGGTTTGATTTTTTACTATAATATAGAAGATTTAGGAACTGGAGGAAAAAATGGCTGGTTCATTTGGTGGAATTGAAATAGGAAAGCGTTCTTTGATGGCCCACAGCCTGCAGATTCAGACTGCCGGCCACAATATTTCAAATGCCGATACCGAGGGCTACACACGCCAGAGGGTAAACGTCAGAGCATTCGACCCGCTCTACAGACCCGACCTTGAACGTGCGGAGACAGCCGGTCAGATTGGTCAGGGAACCGATGTGGAGAGCGTAAAGCGTCTCAGGGATGAACTTCTGGACACCCGCATCATCGCGCAGACGAACGTGGAAGCCTACTGGGAGACCCGCGAAAAATACTACACCATGCTTGAGCAGATTTACAACGAGCCGGAGGAGATTTCGGTACGCGGAAACATGGACAAATTCTGGGAGAGCTGGCAGGAACTTTCAATCTACCCGGACCAGGATGCGGCACGTCAGGCTGTTGTCTCAAGGGCGGACAGCCTCACCAATGCAATCCAGCAGAGAAACAATTCCCTCACTGCAATCGGAAACCAGATTAACGAGGACATAAACGGAACCGTCCGCCAGGTGAACGACTACGCCCAGCAGATTGCCGATTTGAACCACGAGATTGTCCGCAGCAAGGCTCTCGGCGACGACCCGAACGACCTTATGGACAGGCGCGACCTTCTTGTTGAAAAACTTGGCCGCCTCATAAATGTAACCGTTGAGCGCAAGGACCCGGATGAGTTCATGGTCCACACCGACGGACAGATAATCGTCCAGGGCAGTGTTGCCCGCCAGATTGAGGCAGTCCCGGACATCGAGCAGGGCGGATACTCACAGCTCAGGTGGGTTGACACACAGTACGACGCTCATTTTTCAGGCGGCTCCCTTGGTGCTTTGGTCGAGCTGCGCGATGTTGACGTAAGGAACGAAATGCAGTCGCTCAACACAATGACGCTGAACTTTGCGGACCTTGTGAACGACGTACACCGCAATGCCGTCGGAAAGAACAATGTGACCGGCCTTGACTTTTTTGTTACCCATCCTTTTGTCGAAAACATCAACGGAAACTACGACCGTGACGGTGACGGTGTTGAGGACACAAGCTACGTATTCAGATTCACCGGAACAAATTCCCTTCGCCCTAAGGAGCAGATTGGTCTTGAGGGTGAGATTACCATTTCCGGACACACTGGAAATGTGACAGTTCCCTACTATGCCACGGACACTGTTGACGAGCTTGTGGAAAGAATCAACAACACGGACGGTGAGGTCAAGGCTTATCTTGACAGGAACAGCCGTCTTGTCCTTAAGGCTACCACCGCAAATGACTCTGATAACCCGGACTTTGTAATCCGCCATGTCGAGGATTCCGGAATGTTCCTCACTGGCTATGCGGGAATACTCAGACAGAGCGGTGCGGAAGGTGCCTACGACTTTAACCAGGCCGATGCCGTCAATGCGCTTGCCGATGCACAGTTCGGTGTTTCGCCGCAGGTAAATCCATCAGCCTACATACAGGTGAACGACAGAATCCATTCCGACATACAGTCCGTTGCCGCGGCATATCCAAATGTCCAGGGAACTGCCGATGCCGGGGATGCTCGTGCCGCCGTTGAGATTGCCGCAATCCGCAACACCAAGGTGATGATTGGAAGGAGCAAGACTTTCGACGACTATTTTGCGGATGCCGTTACGAACGTGGGCCTCAAGGGAGAGCAGGCGCAGAACATGCTTTTGAGCCAGAACGCAATCATGAACGACCTTACCTCACTTCGCGACAGCATATCGGGTGTAAACATCGACGAGGAACTTGCGGACATAATCAAGTTCCAGCACGGATACAATGCGGCTGCAAAGTTTATAACGGTCCAGGACGAGCTTCTGGAGACCATAATCAACAGGCTTGGAATCTAGCGTAAACAATAGGAGCGTAAAATGAATAGAATCAGTTCCCAATATAATACCAACAGCACACAGTATTTCCTGCGCAAACAGGAAGTAGAGATGGCTCGCAAGAACACACAGATTGGAAGCCAGAGCAGAATCGGTGCGCTTAGGGACGACCCTCTTGCTGCCGGACATCTGGTTCGCTACCAGTCCTTCCTTTCAAGGGTCAACGTCTTTGAGAAGAACGCACAGACTCTTGCCGACAATTTCCAGGTCCGCGAGGGCTACATCAACCAGAACCTCCAGATAATGCAGAGGGTCAGGGAGCTTGCGGTCCAGGGCGCGAACGGTCTCAACACTCCGGAGGACCTTAAGAACATGGCCACCGAGGTTGACGAGCTTCTGAAAGAGCTTGTGCAGAACGCGAACGGGGTGGGGCCGGACGGAAACTCCCTTTTTGCAGGAACACGCACAAACGTTACCGCTTTCGAGGTTTCGATGGGAAACGTACCGGGCGCAAGGGAGCCTTTGATTACGAACGTAAAGTACAACGGAAACATAGACACAAACAAGGTCGAGGTTGACGAACATGCCTACCTTGATGTTGACAATGCCGGAAACAAAATCTTCTGGGCGGAGCCGAACGTGCTCATGTCGCAGAGGGACCTTTCGTCATGGCAGGCTTCCGAGGACAGCGTTATTTCTGTTGACGGAATCAACATTGAGGTCAACGCGGGTGACAATGTCTATACAATCGCCGCAAAAATCAATGACTGCGGTGCCGCTGTAAAGGCTTCCATTGACCCGATGAGCCGTGGACTGAATCTCCGCACTACCGATGCCCACCAGATTTGGCTTGTTGACAAAAACGGTTCCGTGCTTGAGGAAATCGGCATGATCAAGGACTCAAGCCAGATGCCTCCATACAATATCGCGGCGAACGTGAGTGTGTCGGGCGGTTCGCTTTTTGATTCCGTAATCGCGCTCAGGGATGCCATGCTCCGTGGAGACAACGAGGCAATCGGTTCCAGGGTTCTTGGCGTAATCGACGAGGGCATGAACAATCTGAACGCTCGTCTTGCCAAAAACGGAAGCGACTACGAGAGGGCGCAGAACAACATCCAGAGGCAGTCGCTCACAAATCTGAATGTGACGAAGCTTGTGAGCCGAGAGGGCGACATCGACATGTCCGAGGCAATCACGGATCTGAAGATGCTGGAGTATGTGAACAACGCTACAATGAGCAACGCCGGAAAAATGTATTCAAGCACTCTGCTTGACTATATCCGATAGTTTTAATTATTGGGGGCCGTCTGTCTTTGGTTGCGGTCCCCGTTTTTTCAGGTGAAAAAATGCAGGTAGATACAAAAGTTGCGGGACTGGTTGAAATCCCGGATGACCAAATCATAAAAATCCCGTCCGGCCTTTTCGGTTTTGAGGATTACACCGATTTTGCCCTTTACGACAGTGCGTATCCACCGTTCGTGTGGCTGCAGTCGCTGCAGGAAAAAAATCTGGCCTTCCTTATGATTGACCCCTTCCTTGTTTGCGACGGATATGAGACCGACATCGACGACCGCGAGCTTCAGAAGATTGAGGTGACAGACCCGGCGCAGGTTCTTGTTATGGCCCTTGTGACTGTTCCCGGAAACGGACAGCCGGTTACTGCAAATCTTCTTGGACCCGTCATAATCAACAAAAAGAACAAAACCGGAATGCAGGTGATTCTGAACAGCGACAGATGGCCCACAAAATTTGACATAGTGGATGGCATGAGACGGCGCAGGGAGGGAAGGTAATGCTTATTCTTTCCCGAAAGGTTGACGAGAAAATCAAAATTGGGGACGACATCACGCTTACCATAATCGAGGTTCATGGCGACATGGTCAAGATTGGTGTCGAGGCTCCAAAGAGCGTGAAGATTTTCCGCCAGGAAGTTTTTGATGCCATCCAGAGTGAAAACAAGGCCGCCGCATCCCAGATTTCAGTGGACGCGCTCAAGGACATTTTTACGGCAAAATAAGTCCGCCTGAATCTGCTGGGACTTTTCTCTGGTATTTCCCTGGATACTCCCCGTGGGTCTACTGATTCTGTCCATCCTTTGCCGGGTGGGTGCTTTCGTATACAATCTCCGCCTCACTTTTCCTGACGTACACTGGACCGTCGTAGTCCGCCATGGGGGAAACGTTTTCGGAAATCATTTTTTCTGCAATCTCAAAAAGGGAGTCCGCGCAGTCGGGAGCGGGAGAGACAAGCTTCATTTCTGGACAACCCGGAATCTGTGATGCCTGCTCAAAAAAATCCTTTGCCCCGGGGCCGCATAATGTTACGGAGTCTTCGGCTGTGAACAGCTTTAGGATTTCCTCCAGCGTGAGGTCTGAATCCTCCAGAATCTTTTTTCCGCTCGAATATAGGGCGCAGAAATACTCATCCTCCTTTGCCGTAATCAGGCTCAGTACCATGGATTTTTCTTCTTTTAGCGGCCATCTGTATGCGTCAAGGGAGGGGACTCCGTAGAGCGGTTTCCCGTGCGAGAGTGTCAGTGCCTTCAGCGTGCTGAGTCCAAGCCTGAGTCCTGTGAAAGTTCCGGGACCAAGCGTTGAGACCGTGTAGTCAAGGTCCGCTGCTTCCATCTCCATTTCGGACATTACATAGTCCACTGCCGGCAGAAGTTTTTCGGACTGCCTTGAGCCGATGTCCAGAACCAGCTTGACCGATTTTGAATCCTTTTTTGCCGCCACAGCGATTTTTGACACGGCGCAGTCTATTGCAAGCGCGTTCATCAGTCTATGCTCCCGTTTTTCCAGTTTTCAATCCGTATTGTTCGCTCCCCGCCGTCTGATGGTGTTATGGTCATCCATATTGTCTTCGACGGAAGCTCCGATTTTACTTTTTCACTCCACTCGATTATGCAGACACCGTCCCCATAGAGCATGTCGTCCACGCCAAGGTTTACGAAATCTTCCGCTCCTTCAAGTCTGTAGACGTCCATGTGGTAGAGCGGCATGTCTTTTCCGCTGTATTCGCTTATGAGGCAGAACGTGGGGCTTGTGATGCAGTCCTCGATTCCCAGCGACTTTGCTATGCCCTTTGTGATTGTGGTTTTTCCGGCGGCAAGTGTCCCGGTCATTGCGATGATGTCACCCGGTTTAAGGAGCCTGCCAATCTTTTCTCCAAGTGCGACAGTCTCCTCCGGGGTGCGTGTTCTGAATTCAAGGGCGGACATAATCACACCTGCGGAAGCGCGCCCTTTTTGTACAGGTCGTCGATGAAGTCCTTCAGAGACTTTTTGACAGGCATCACCGGGTAGTTCAGGCTCTGGGGGAGAGAATCTATTTCTATGTTCCTTTTTCCGAGCGGATTTACCTCTATGCTGAACCTCACAGGCACGGTGACTTTCTGGGAGAGTATGTCAAGAACCGCATTTCCCCTGTACTTGTTGAAGTAGTAGATGTATCCTTCCTCTTTGGAAATTGAATTGATTTCTAAGACTTTCATACCTTATAGGATAACCCAAATTTCGCATAATTACAAGGCAATCCCCAAAAACAGAAGTTTTTAGAGTTTTCCATATCAAAATTTGGCTTATTTTTCCTCCTTGGCCTTGGTGTACCCATAGACATGGGCGTGTATATGGTTTTTGACGGAAAGCTGTATGTCGGTGAACTTCACATGGTAGCCGGTGGAGCCGTCCTCCTGATTTTTTGTCGTGGAGATGATGATTCCGGTAAGCTCCATTTCCTGTTCACCCAGCTGGAATTTTATCAAAAGATAGCGTCCTGCCATGATGTCCTTCATTCCTGAAAGACTGCATCCCGCCGCAGAAATGTCGTGTATCGTTCCGTTGATGTTTTCCCCAAGCACGGCATATCCCCAGGTCTTGTCGCCCTTTTTTGCGCGCATCTCAATCTCCGTGAAAATGCAGGGGGAGTGCAGGTCCATACGCCTGTACTTTCTTCTTCTGATTGGCTCGAGAGGGCATGGGGATTTTGTCACCAGAATGTATTTTCCGTCCAGAGCTTCCTCATAGCGGACCGCCCTTGTCTGCATGGAGTATGCCGAGTTTCCTATGTCGATTGCCGTCAGAATGAATTTTGAATGTAGAGCGGGCTTCTGGTCGCTGTTGAAGAACATTTTTGGAATCTCCAGGAAGATGCCCTGCTGGCTGTTCTTTGTGATTACGAACGTCCAGTTGATTCCCTCCCTGTCCTTGTAGATAAGCTCCTGTCCTTCCCCAAGGCTTTCCGATGAGCTTATTGCCGCATTCTCTTCCCTTAGGCGCTCCAGTTTGATTGTGAGGCTGAAAAGTTCCGCAATCTGGTCGTCCCTTGCGCCCCTGGAAATCATTTCGCCGTGCTGCTTTTTCATAAGGCCCTCGACAGCCTCTGCGTCCATGTTCAGGAACACAATGTTCGGGGCCCTGTTTTTTTTGCAGATGTGCCAGAGAAGTCTTGCCTCCCCCTCGGTAAGAGATGCCTTTCTGTAAATCTGGTTGATGTTCTTCTTGGTCGTGAAAGTTTTTTTGCGGGACTCAATGAAGCTCGCGGATTTTCTCCACGCCACAATCTTTCTTATTATGAACGACAGGACTATGGCGACAACGGCAACGGCTATCGAAAGCACGATGACCCAGTAGAGTGTTGGATTCTGTTCTGCAAGTATCGGGGAGCCTGCCGCCTCGGATTTCATAGCCTACCTCAGTGTTGTCCGCTACTGGCAGCACCTGTCAAGGGACTCTATAATCTGCTGCAGTCTTGGATTGATTTCATATTCCGCAAGGTCCCCTACGGTAACTGTGTCCTTTTCCGAAAGGGCCTGCTCAAAATCTTTAAGTATGACCGAAAAGTCCTCGAAGAAAGTGTTGAGGTCCTTTCCGTCCACAGTGATTTTTTCGTAAACATCCGGGAAAAGCGCGCTGAGTCTTGCGTTGCGCACAAAATTTGCCATCTCGTTTGCAAGACTGTTGATTATGGAGAATGCCTCGCCGTCCTTTCCGCTCTGAATCAATACGGAGATTTCCCCAAGCTTTTCGCTCAGATCGGTCAGAGAAGCAATGTCCCCCCTGAACGATTCTATAATCTGCGGCTTGGAGATTACCGTAAGCTCTATGCTTGTTGAGTCGTCCAGAGGTCTGTCCTGTATGGCATCAATCTCGTCCGCCGAAATTGATTTGCCGTCAAGGACTATGCCCGTCGTGGTCGCGTCCTCCTTTTCAATGGCTTCCTCAAAGGACTTCAAAAAATCCCCGACAGTCTTTTCGTCTTCCAGGGTAATATCTACCGGCGCGTCGTTAACCTTCAGCTGCATGAATCACCTCATTTCTTTTTGCTATTGTTCAGTGAGTCGGCCCAATTTGAAACGGTTGTCTGTTGCTTCTCCAAATTGTTCAAAGTGCTTTCCATATTGGAATACTTTCGCTTTAACTCTGATTCTTTATCGTCAAGTTGCGACTGAAGTTTAGTAATCTTTGAATTTGACGAGTCTATCCGCGTTTTGAGGGCATCGTTCTTGGTTGATATGATTCCACCGGTCTGTGTCCATGCGGAAAGCTGCTTGTCCATCAAATATCCAATGCCGCTGTCGATTATGAGGTCCCCGTCCGTGTCGAAGCCGAAGAGGTCCTTTATCTGGTCAAGGTTGGACTCCAGCTGCGCGTCCAGTTTTTTTTCGTCAATCTCCAGGTAGCCCCTGAGCTGGGCTGCGTTGTATCCTGTGCTTCCACCGCTCGCGTTGGTCGAGATTCCAATCTGGTGGAGCATGGTTATGTCCGAGTCGTAGCCGTAGTCATAGTTGTTGGAGGTGATTCTCTGGAGCTGGGACTTTCCGTTGGTCAGGGTGAAGTCGCCTATGAACATTCCAAGCTTCTCCATCTCCTTTTCCTGCTCCTCGTCTGTGAGGTAGTCAAGCTCGTGGACAACCTCCGGCTTGCTCGTGGTGAGAATGTTAAGCTCCGCCATGACTTGGTTGTATTTTCCGACAAAAGTAATCAGCGCGTCCTTTGCGCTTTCCTTGTCGGGATTTATCGTTATGGTCGCGGTCCTTTCCGTCTTTTCGTGCAGATGCAATGTCACGTCCGGAATGATGTCGTCAATGTCGTTTGATGGGCGCGTGATTGTGATTCCCTCGTACTTTACGATTGCGTCCGAAGCTGTGCCAATCGGATGGTTCGGGGTGAATCCGGTTCCCTTTTCCGAGTCGTATGATTCTGGAACCGTCATGGCAATGCTCTTTCCCGTGTTGCTGTTGCGGATTATTATGCTTACCGCGTCCGGGTAGTCCTGAAGCGGAATCACGACCCTGGTTTTTCCGTCCGTGTATGAGATGTTTTCCTGCGGAAGCTCGGTCTCTGTTCCGTCCGAGTTCTTTATGAACACATATCGCTTGTCCTCTACAGGAACAAGGGGAGTGGATGCTGGACCTCCGGCTTCAAGGGTGGTCTCGTTT